>JAEOTK010000402.1 GCA_016839875.1 Candidatus Heimdallarchaeota archaeon | reverse complement strand
AATTATTGCTCCTGCTTCCTCAATTGCTTTTTTCATGAGTTCCAGAGTTTTAACTCCAGTAATACTACAAGTATCAAAAATAATTACTTTCTGCCCTTTGATATCCAATCTCCTTACGATTTCATAAAACGCACTTGGAGGTAAATCTCCATATGTAGGCATACCAAAAATAACTAGATCATAATCTAATTTGATTTCTTCAAGCTTTTGAAGCTTTTTTTCAATTTTTGAAAAATTACCTTTATCATGCTGTGAAAGTGTACTTACTTTTTCTCCAAAACGTCCTATCAATTCAATTCCAAAGTAATCAACTTGAAAATTTGCTAAGGACTGACCAATAGCTTCTGCAGTTTTCTTTGTTCTTCCTAAGGTACTAAAATAAATTATCAGAGCCTTCATTCAGGAAATTAAGTCATCTTTACAATAAAAACCTATACATATTACTTCCTATCATTTCTCTATTTTTTCTAGTTTAAAGATTACTGGTCTCAATCCATCTGGACATACTCCAAAAGATATACCCTCACCGATTGTTTCAGGATATCCTCCTCCCCAAGTAAGAAGATGAACATTCTTGAAAATACTATTCCAAGCATGTGGACAAAATCCTTCAGGTTTGTTTCCTGATCCATCAGAAATAAACTCATTTCCTTCTTTTAGTGAACAATTTTTTACTGTATTCCCAGATACAAGAGTATAATCATGTCCGAAAATATCTTTCGGTAAGAACTGCTTAACTACAGTTATTTTTACTTTATTTCTCATTTTATCACCTATTCACTTATTCTTTCTAATTTGAAACAAACTGGTCTTGCTCCATCTGTGCAACAAGTATATATGATTCCTGGAGGACACCAAAAAACATCTTCACCTGAAGCCAGTATCTCAATATCCTTCACTACTGTCTTCCATCCCAATCCACAGAATTTTTCCGGTTTTTCCAGATTCTCTATGATGAGCTCTTCTCCTTCTTCAAACACATAACAGGTTGGAATTATTTCTCCTCTAGGATATGTAATTTCATGTCCAAATACATCCTTTGGATTGAATTTTTTTATAACTGATACTTTTATTTTTGTCATCTTGCAATCCCTTTTTATCTAAAATAAACAAATCTTTAGATTTACAAAATACACCAAAGAGCACTTATAAAAATTATTGAGTAGGTTATGAAGAGTAATCTGTTCAAATTAGATTTTCTAGAAAAACGCTTAAAATATAAAGGTCTGTTCTATCAGATGATATAATGAAAAAACAAAAAATCAAACCAACTGGTCAATATCTTTTTCCAGTTCCAACTGTAGTTGTTGGTACAATTGTAGAAAATAAACCAACATACAATACTTTAGGTAATTTTGGTTTAATGTGTCTATCACCACTAACTGTGTATATTTCTATGTATAAAGGTCACTACACAATTAAGGGAGTTAAAACAAATCAAACATTTAGTGTAAATATTCCTTCTACTAATCAAGTTGTTGAAACAGACTATGTAGGAACAAAATCAGGTCATAAAGTTGACAAATCTGATGTGTTCGAGAGTTTCTTTGGAGAGCAAGAGAATGTGCCAATGGCCAAGGAATTTCCAGTGTGTATGAGTTGCAAAGTAGTGCATCAATTCGTAGTTAAGCATATGATCACATTTGTAGGGGAAGTAATAGAGTTGTTCATAAATGAAGATTGTCTGATAGATGGAAAACCGAACCTTGAATTGATAAATCCATTAACTCTATTTCATGATAGGACTTATAGAGAGATGGGGAAAATAGTAGCAAAAGCATATCAAATTGGCAAGGATTATACACACAAAAATGAATAAGATAATTGATTTTTTAAAAAAGAGAGGAAATGATGAGTATAAAGCTAAGTTATACTCATATCAAAAGTCATGAATTGACGCTTATCAGCAATCGAAGAAATGATTGGTGGTAATGGAAAACCTGCGTTTGGTTGCATCCAGTAATTTGTTCCTTCCATAGCCATTGTTCCATATCCTGCAAAATTCAGATATAGAAATTCATCATCTAGTGTTGGAAATTCAGCTTTGGCAACTTTGAACTCGAACATCCTGTGACTTTCATTACAATTCACACTTGAATTAAAATCATACGCTATATCGAAGTTACTATTTGCAATAGATTTTCCAACTATATTACTCACATAATCTGTTGTGAACTTCAGAGAGAGTTTATCAATATATATTTCAAAATCTGTTGGATCAACTAAATCTTCATCATTCCAACAATGAATTGAGAAATAAAACATGCCTGTCGTAGGATCAATAGTTGTATGATCTAAATCTACTATTAGATTCAAATCTGTATCCGCTGAGAAAGTCAATTCGTTTACGTTGGTGTAAAAAGCTGCTGCATTGCTCATATCTACTCGAGAACCTCCATGCTCTAGAACACTGAAGTAATATTCATCTGCAATACCCCCATGACCTATAGGATCGGATACTAAACTGGATCTCATTCTTATCCGTAAATCCATATCGCTAAGAGATGTCATGAAAGTGCTAAGATCTATATCTGGTAACTTTTCATCGATATCGACACCGAATTGTATATCTAAGAATTCACCTTCTAGCCACCCAGAAGTTGCATTAGTTGGAAAATACGATGAGGTACCTGTAAAATTCTTGTTATCCCCAATTGTCCAGAAATCGTAAAAGTCTCCACTAGTATTTCCTCGAAATACTTCTATAGAGTCTATTAATGGATCGATAGGTATATCATAGTAATTATCAGTTCCTCCACCATAGAACATTTCAGTATCGAACACATCATCTTCGCTTACATTATAGAAGAGGTATTCATATCCAAAATCTTCAAGAGCATAGAAAGCAAGTTTAGAGTTCATAGTATCAGGTAATCGATTAGCAAGATGATATGCTAACCATTCTCCTTCTTTATTGTTTGTACGGTCTGAACACAAATCTAGTGCAATGTAGTAAGATTCGTTATCCTCT
Source organism: Candidatus Heimdallarchaeota archaeon (assembly GCA_016839875.1). Next base: position 2,898 of record JAEOTK010000402.1, on the reverse strand, counting down.
GCAACGGAAATATAATTCCATCCATCTACATTTGAGATGTTAGCTGCATCTGGTTCGTTATCAATATCCAAGTAAAATGGAATGTTATAGTATGAACTACGCAACCATTCAGATTCGCCAATAATTCCATCAATTGTAGGAGTAATTAGGGTTGGTGATGTATCAATTGGTGGTGGTTTACCAAATTGCCAATCGTTCGCATAATACCACCCCAAAAAGAATGTCCCTCCTGCAAGAATAAGTGCGAGCACTATTCCAATAATTGTTGTTCCTTTTACCATTTTTTTCTACCTTATTCAGTTAATTCTTAACTTCCCTAACATTGTTAATTTACATATTTGAATTTATCCGAAACAATGTCTATTTTAAGCAAAATTGATAAGGAAGCCTATGATTCTGTAGTAAAGGTACCTAAATGAGTAATGCAGAAACGGAACAGGCGGAGGATTTGGTTGAAAATGAACAACGCGTTTCTTTTGGCCAAAGAATCTATATAGGTATAACAAAATCTGGTTCTGATATGTTTAGTGCTCTGTTTATGGGAGCCCTATTTGGCTTCTATGTTGATATACTTCACATGGATCCAATTAATTATGGAATCGTAATGATTATCTTTGCTGTCTGGAATGCCATAAATGATCCAATTTTTGGTTATATGTCTGATAAAAAGAGAATGGATAAGAGAGGTAAACGAGCTTTTTTTGTTCGAATATCCATACCTTTCTACTTTGTTGGTTATCTTATGTTTTGGTTAGCATCTTCCAGATGGTCACAAATTTCACTCTTTATTTTCTTACTTGTAGCTCTTTTCATTTTTGACACAGGATTAACAATTGCTGGTTTGAATATCAGTGCAATGCAAGTTGATCAAACCACAAGTACAAACGAACGAACTAGAATTATGATGATTGCCATGTTACTTAGCATGATACCTGTTGGAATAGCCTCTATGACACCCAATCTGGTACTTACTTCTGAAACACTAAGTAGTAGCAATATGTCACTGATTTTCATTTCTATTGGAGTAGTAGCTCTTATTCTAATGATTTTTGGATCAATGAAGCTAAAAGAAAAATCGTTAGAAGGGGATGATTCTCAACCATTACCGATTTGGGAAGCAATCAAAGAAACTTTCAAATCCAAATCATTCATATTTTTTGTAATTTTTTCGTTTATGATGAATGCTGTTGCAATTAACCTTCTTGCTGTTATTCCTATATACTATAAGTATGTCTTTCAGCTTGACCAGATTCCGATTTTAATCATTACAGTTGCCACTGGTATCTTCTATATTCCCATCTTATTTATATTCGAAAAAATCCAGAAAAAGGTTGGTCTTCGAAATTCATTCTTCATAGTAATAGTTCTAATGATTCTTGGGTTCATTGGTCTTTATTTTGCACAATCTATTGTTCTTATGGCAATCTGTTATGGTGTTTGTTTATGTATGTCAACTGTCTGGTGGCTTCTAGTTAATCCTATGGTAGGAGATATAGCAGATGAAGATGAACTTAAAACGAACAATCGAAGAGAAGGGATGTTTTTTGGAACAAATGCTTTAATCACAAAACCAGCTTCATCTCTCATCATATTTCTCTTTACAGCGATAATTGAGTTCTTCGGGTACAGATCTTATTTATCAATGCAACCTTATTCAGCTATAAGGGGACTCCGTTTAGGTGTTGGCATTCTTCCACTTGGTTTTCTTGTCTTGGGTTTCATAGCATTACTGATCTACCCTTTGCATGGTAAGAAATTGGAAAAAGTTAAAACGAATTTAAGCAAATTACATAAGAAAAGAGGAAAATAAATATCTTAACCTAAAAATCTCTTTTCTATTGCTTTTACAACTTCATGAGGTTTAGTAACAACTGGTACATGTCCAGCTCCTTCTATCACTTTCAACTCTGCATCAGGTATAACATCCACTAGATATTTACTGTTCTTGATGACATTAGGTCCATCCAATGAACCATATATAACTAAAGTAGGAATCTTGATGTTATGAACAGGCACATTATTTTCTCCTTGTGACATGAGTTCCATATGTTTAACTGCTACTTCTGAACCTGGTCGAGTAACTATACTTAATCCCATACGTTTATAGTGTTCTGAATTAGTTTCGGGAAAGATGCTTTCAATAAACATATTCATTGCTTTTCCGAAATCTGCTTTCATGAGCTGAATAAACTGCAATCTTTCTTCAGTCAGAGGAACTGGATTTGGTCCAGAAGTATCTACTAAAACAAGCCCCTCAAATCTTTCTGGTTGTTTTAGTGCAGCTAATGCGGCAATTGTACCACCAAAAGATTCTCCTCCAAGAATACACCTGTCAATATCCAATGTATCCATAACACCAAATACATCATCTACCAACGCATCGATTGTAATCGTATCTAAAGGTGCTGGAGTTTCTCCCACTCCACGATGATCGAAACTAACGCATCTTATTTTCTTACTCATAATTTCAAAAGGAAAAGTCCATACCCTCCAATCTGCAACAAAACCACTAATACCTAGAAAGGTTTTGTTTCCTTTACCAAAAGAAACTGTATTCATTTTGATTCCATTGATATCTATAAACAATTTAGTTCACATCATAGAGAGAGAAATGTGAGATTATAAAACCTCTGCAGGGATTATCCATTGGAAATATTATTATAGAGAGCTTAAAATAAATAGCACAATGAAGAAAATTGGTATCATAGGCGGTTTAAGTGCTGAATCTACCATTGAATATTATAAAATTATATTAAACAGATATAATAAGGTGAAAGGTGGGTTAGCTTCTCCTCTTTTGATTATTGAAAGTTTGAATCTTGAAGAAGTTAGGGATTTAGTAGCAGAAGATAATTGGGAGGAAGTCTATCATGTTATCTTACAATCTGCTCGAAACTT
>JAEOTK010000401.1 GCA_016839875.1 Candidatus Heimdallarchaeota archaeon | reverse complement strand
CTGTAACTGCTAAAGCCCCAACAAGGAGTAAAAATGGTATGAGTGTTAGTTTCTTCATTTTTTAACATCCATTTTTCCTTAGTATTAAAGTAACGTGACTAAAATATAAGTATTTCGTAACGTAACTTAAATAACATATGATTCAAAAAAAGAAAAAGGAAGAAAGAAATAAGGAAAACAAAATCTATTCCTTATTTTCTGATTCTTTTTTAAACAGTTTACGTGCAGCTGTATATGTACCAATTACAGTTGTAACAAAACCGACGACTCCTATTCCAATAGAATAGATTCGATTCCATTTATTCCAAAGGATTGGATGATCATCAGGATCTAAAGGATTAGTACCCGCGCGCACTTCGGCATCATCCCATATAGTATCATTATCCGAATCCTCAATGTTTGGATTGCACCCAATGTTAAATTCCTCAAGATTTGTAAGACTATCATCATCAGCATGACCAGCAGCATCGTTAAATTTTGGATTCAAGCTATAGGTAACCTCCCAACCGTCTGTCATACCATCGTTGTCTGTATCGTCACTTAAGAGATTTGTAAAATAAATATCATATTCGTCACCATCTCGTAGACCATCGTGATCGGAATCAGCATTGCTAGCATTTAATCCACCATCTATTTGACCTAGAATATACCCTGAAACAGTATATGGAAAATTTGGATTATAAATTCCATAAACTTCATCTCCATCTTTTAGTCCGTCGTTATCTGAATCATCATCAAACTTATCTGTTCCAAGCGATTCTTCTTCGTCATCATCTAGACCATCCCCGTCGGAATCAATAGCTGGAAAGTCGTTTGGATCAAGAGGATCTTTGTGACAGTTAATTTCCACACCATCTGTGAAACCATCTCCGTCTGTATCCTCTTTCAAAGGGTCAGTGTTATACCAAATCTCTTCACCATCAAGTAATCCATCATCGTCTGTATCTGGTGCATAAATATTCGTGCCGAAAGACCTACTTTCAGTCAAGTCATCTAAGTAATCACTATCCCTATCCATCCATCCAGTTCGGAACATTGATCCTCTGAAACACGAATAAGGTGTGTGCCCATATGTTGATGTTCCTGTAATCTCTAAGCACCAAATCTTTCCTTTTGGCAACCAATCAGAACCGACAATAATTTCTAAGACTCCATCATCATCAATATCTACTACTGCAGCAGTAGAGGCTATAGCTGGAAAACCCCTATTTGTAACATTTATTCCACCAGTTCTATACGAAGAAATTATTGGTACACCAATGTTAGGTACAATGTAGGTGAAATTGTTAATTGATGTAAATATTATTTCAAATTCTCCATCATCATTGATATCAGCAGTTATTGGAGTGGATGCAGAAAGTCCTATACTGATATCTTTTAAGCTCCATGCTTCATTTCCTTCATAATCCAAACATCTGATGAATGATACATATTTATCAACATCATAAATTGATGAACCAATTATGATATCAAGATAAGGATCAGAATCCAGATATGAAACAATTGGTGAGAAGAAGAAATCAGTTGTAGGGGAAGTATAATTCCATTCTTGATTTCCATCTTGGTCAAGACAAAAGACTGTACCAAAAGAATTACTAACAATAATCTCTAATTCAAGATCATTATCAATATCTGCAGCAATAGGTGATCCAGTTATTCCCCAACCAAAAGGAGAATTAACTAAATTTTTTGTCCATATTAAATTTCCTTGATAATCTAAACAGAAAAGATCACTTGTGTTAGAACAACCAGCAATTACTTCTAATTTACCATCTTTGTCTAGATCTGCAACTAATGGTGAACTATGTGTCCAACCAGGTGTATAGTAAGACCATATTTCAATCCCGGTAGGTGATAAACAAGTAATTACACCTTCCAATACTTTCGTAGATCCTGCCATAGCAATGATTTCAAAAGATCCATCGCCATCCAGATCTGCAATACATGGAGTTGCATAAGACCAGTGCCCAAGGTCATATTCCCATTTCAAGGTGCCGTCAAAGTTCAAACAATAAGTTATGTTGTTTTTACAATTAAAGATTATATCCAAGGAATTATCATTATCAATATCAGCTATTGCTGGCGATGATACAACGCAAGAACTAACATCATATGTCCATTTAATGGAACCATTGTTCTCAATACAACAGATCCCACCAGGTCTAGCTGTAAACAAACCAAAACCTACAAGAATGTCTTTTGAACCATCTTTGTCAATATCTATAACAATTGGTGATGAGTAAACAGGTTCATCAACTTCAACACACCACTCTTTTGTTATACCAATGATATTAGGATTTAATAACAAATCATCATTCCACTCTTCAAAATTTTCTTTTGAAAACTCCATTTGTGAAATTAATCTACTATTAGTCATTTTAGTAGAAAACATCAAGCATAAAACCAAAATTGAGTATACAAACATTACTTCTTTTTTGAAAAATTTCTTTTCTTTTCTAGGATTCAATCGTAATCGACCCTCCATTTCTTCTAAAGAATACAGTAACGTAACTTAATTATAAATATTACGTAACGTAACTTTAATCACCCTTATTAATATGGACAAGAGAACATGTAGAGAGAAAGGTTTTTGACAAAATGAAATTATAAATATTAAAGGAGTGGAAGTGTTTTGGTATCTTCTACAAAAGATCAGCTTAAAGATATTGAACACAAGATTTTTCTCGGAAAATTTAGTGAAGCAAAGAAAGAAGTTGAGGTGTTACTATTAAAAGAGGGTTTGAGCAAGTCTGATCTTTTGAATTCAAAATATTATAAGAGTAATTTGCTGAACAAATTTGGGGAGTTTCAAGAAGCCTTAGACATTATTGAGGATGTATTGAAGAATACCAAGGGATTAAGAAAATCTCTTTTACCTTTAGATGCACTTATTGTGAAAGGGGAATCTTTAACTCGGTTAGGAAAACAGGAAGAAGTCTGGACTTGTATAGAGAAAATTGAACAAATGCTAGAATCACAAACACAACTTCAACCCAAAGCACTCGCTTATAGAAGAGCTCTGCTATTGGAGTATAAATGGTGGTACTATTTTACTAAAGGAGATATTGAACTTATCAGAGATACATTAAATCAATTTTTACCAATAGCTAAAAAAAGTGGTAACAAACGTTTAGTTTCATCTTCTTTATCGGCTTTTGCTTATTATTTTAGCGACCTTGATAGAAATCTGCAACTAGCAAAGGAGTATCTTGACAAAGCCTATGCTATTGCAAAGGATCTCAATTGTGAGTATGAATTAGCTAAAACATATCAGCAATATACGGTATTATATGAGTATAATAATCAGCAAAAACAAGCTATTGAAGCAGCTAAAAAAGGCATTGCTTTAGCTGAAAAAAATGGATTCAAAACACAATTAGCGATGTTATATTTCTTCTTATCATCTCTGTACTTGAATAGCTATAATTTGGATCTAGCTTTTGAATATAGTCAAAAATCACTTGCATTCCGATCTTCAGCTTCATGGGAGATTTATCCTTTGAGAACAATAGGATTTGTTTATCACATGAGAGGAGAACTAGGACTTGCTAAGGAGT
>JAEOTK010000400.1 GCA_016839875.1 Candidatus Heimdallarchaeota archaeon | reverse complement strand
TGGAGTCTGAAATAAAAACCGAAGAAAAAATGTCATTATTATCAGAAAAAATGGTTGGTTTAGAAGACAAGATGGGGGCAATTTTAAGCAAACTTGACGGAAAAAAACAAATTGAAGAAACAAAAGAAGAAGCTGAAGAATGATTAGATTACTAATGGGCTAACTTGATATTTCAACCCTATAATCTTCATAATATCAACAGCATCCTCAATAAGATTTGCAGCAATTTCCATAGATTCGATTATTTGTACCATAAACAATGATTCTGTTGCATTCATTTTTTCAGAATCAGTTATTGCATTTGATAATCCTTGATGACTATTAGAATCTAATTTACTTTCCAATTTATGAACATCTTCGAAAATCGGATGAGACGCAAGAGGTTGTATACACACGACTTCTAGAGCTTCAACAGATTTATTGATTAACTGTGTCAATAGCTTACATTCTTTCTTCATGTAAGATATAAAGTTATCAGATAACTTACTGTGTGGAATAAGGGTCAGCTTCCGAAGAGATCTTAACAAGTGCCCAATTGTTGAATCTAGAATGTCAGTGATTTTAAAGAAATGATAATCATCAGGAGCAGATCTAACTTGACCATACAAAGTTTGAGTCACTTTTAAAACGAGAATGTCAGCTTCTCTTTCCTTATCCTTAGCTTCTTTCATAAGTTTAGCACATTTTTCTTTTTTGTCTCCATTTAGATAAGAAACAAATGCCTTTTCTAGAGTATAAAATACATCTCTTACTTTGTTTCCATGTTTTAAGGAGATACTTGCTTGTATCCATCCTGGTCTGGTTTCAATTGCAAGAAATAGAAAACTGATAGCTATTAATCCAAGTATTATCCCTATAATGAGAAAAGGAAATTTTATCATATTAGCTGTATCAAGACTGGAATTTGAACCCCATAGGTTCACATCAGTAGCAGCGAAAACTAAACCTATAGCAATTAATGGACCTGTGAAGTAACCAGAATCTAATGAAGCCCTATAAATTCCTAAACTTTGTTCTCTCTTGATAATAGGAACTACATCTCTTGTTACTGAAGGTAAACTTGGATAGTATATAGAAGTTCCAATTCCAGCAAGAATTGCTAGGATTAGTACTAGTGAAAAACTAGAAACAATGGTTATACTAACTAAAGCTGCACCTTCTACAATTAGTCCAATGATAACTGCTTCTTTTCGTCCAAATCTGTCACTTAATCTTCCTGTTAAAGGCATTGGCAAAGCCCAAGCTAAAGTAAATCCAGAAGTAACTAAAGCAATTTGAGTTACAGAGAAATTATCGTAAGCTGATGTAGTCAGTAAGATAGGAAGAAGTAGTACGATCATACTATCCATGATTCTTGAGAAATGTCCAGCAATGTAGGTTAATAATAGAGTGGGGGTTTTCAGTATATTCCTCTTACTCCATTTTGTTTCAACTTTCGTTGAATCTAAAAGAATTTCCTCTTTGGTACCTTTAACAAGTTCAGTTGTTTCAACCTGTCTTAAAAGAAGAATTCCAATAACAACAGCAACACCTGCAACGATTAATGCAAAGATAAAACTTGCGGTAAAATTCTGACCTTGATTATCAGCAATAAGCCCAGCGAAAAATGCTCCAACACTTGATCCTAGATAAACTGAGAATTCCATCGATCCTACGCTAAAAGCACTTCCTTCTGATCCTGCGATATCTGTTAGTGCTGACATAGAAGAAGTGAAGAAAAATCCCAATCCTCCACCAATGAACATGTTACCTAAAATTAGAACCCAAAGAAAATTCCCAAAGGCTATGGTAATAGAACCTATTACGAGTAAACCTAATCCAATTCTCATTGTATTCTTTCTCTTGAATTTACCACTGATTTTAGCACTGAAGAAACCACTAATTCCTTTGAACAAACCAAAAGAAACAATAGTAGATGCAACTTGCAGAAAGACAAGAAAATTGGTTAAAATACTTTCCTGAGTTAAAGAATCTGCATAGAGAGCTAAAGCGGTTCTTTGTACACCGTAGGTTATTCCAGCTAGCAGTAATGTTGATATAAGAGGTGCCCATTTAGGAAAACTAGAACGTATACTAAATCCCTCAGATTCGGTGCTCATTTCAAACAATTAAGAACTGAATGATTAAGCATTTGAGTTTTTCCGTAATTAACTCAAGGGTAGATAATATGAACAGAATAAAGGAAAACTGGAAGAAACTAAGTAACTCAACCAAACTTATTCTCATTTCAATTCTGGTATATGCTCTTCTGTTTCTTGTTCAATTCATCTATACTCAATATTTCAATCCAGACTTTGGAATAATAGTTTCTGATCAGATACGATTCTATAACAGAGGAAAAAGTATAATTCAGGGGCAATTACCATATAGAGATTTTCCTACAAATGCAGCTCCACTAAGTCCTTACTTATGGGCTTCTTTTGTTTTGATATCAATGATAGGATCAGGAGATTTTTCCACTGAAATGGTTGATTCTGCTAATTTTTTCAATTTTCCAAGTATGCTGTTATTATCTTATTTACTCAGATTATTTTTCGCGCTTTGCATCATACTTTCAGGTTTGATTCTACTTAAATTAGAAGAAAAAAGAAAAAGCAAACACCCCTTATTATTATCTATTTTCTATACACTTAATCCCTTCTTTCTGTTTCTAGTGTCTTTCTGGGGAACTGATGAATGTATTGTCCCACTACTCATTCTATTACCTATTTATCTTTATGAAAGAGGAAATAACACTTTGGCAACTCTATCAATCGTTCTTGGAGCAGGTCTCAAATATTTTCCAATATTTCTTGCACCTCTTATTTGGGTATATTCAAAAAAATGGTCTGAAAGAATCAAACAAACGATTATCTTTCTCGGTTGTATCTCATTAATAGCTGTTCCTTTCTATATCATTGCTTCTCAAGCTTTCATAGCTCAATTTCAAGATTTACTTGGTGAAAAAGGAAATCAAGGCATCTATACAATAATTCAAAACTATTTTGATGTAAATCTGGATCACCACAATCTGATTTTTCAGATACTAACAGCTGTAATGATCTGTTTGGCTGGACTGTACTTGTACATAACCAGGAATAAATGGAAGTATCAGAAAACAGCTGTAATTCTACTAGTTTTTATATTTCTCTATCCTAAAATACAAGTTTCATATTATGCCATGGTACTTCCGTTCATTTTCAGTGTTTTATTTCTAAAAGGTGTAATCAAATGGATGAGCTTAGTTCTTCTGGCTTCTGGAGCTTCAATGGGAGTAATTGCCAATTATCTTATAACAAATGATATAGGATT
>JAEOTK010000063.1 GCA_016839875.1 Candidatus Heimdallarchaeota archaeon | reverse complement strand
TAACTGAACAATTGAATCTAGTTGATAAAGAACAAGAAGCTCGTAGTCAATTAGCTGAAATTGACAAAGAGAAGAAGAATTTACTCGTGAGAATCTTTACTCGTATTAATAATTCAATTCGATCTACAATTGCTTTTGAGAGTGTAACAAAACCAAAAACAGTTGTAGCAGATATAAAAGCACTATTCATAATGTCAAAACAGACTGGGTTACCTTTCTATCAAAAGGAATTTGATAAGGAAACCAAACTAAATCCAAATCTTTTATCTGGTTTATTATCTGCTATAAGAACTATGGGTCAACAGATATTAGATGCAGAAGAAGGAGGATTGCAATTAATTGATCATGGTAATGTTTCCATTATGCTCGAGACTGGAGAAAAATGCTTATTTGCTTTAGTTGTTGAAAAGGAAACATATCTTCTGCGTGAGAATTTTCGAGAATTCATCAATAATTTCCAAACTGAGAGATTCTTTAAAGATGGGGATCATGTGGTTGTTCAAACAAGCACAGAACGAGATGATGAAATAACAACTATAGTTGAAAAGTTCTTATTATAAAGATGAAGAGTGTTCAAATTGCAGTGTTCTAAATGTAATAAACTAGTTTGTAGTAGCATGGATTATGATAAAGCTCCAGAGGGGTGTCCAACTGTTGAAAAGAAAGAGGTTTTTCAAGAAGCAAGAAAGAAATTAGAGAATCCAGAAATTCTTAAAACTTCACAAGTAGCTGCTCATGTAGAAGTCACAGGATACATGGAATGGCCTCGAGTACAAGAATTAATTGTTTTTGCAACAAAAATGGGTTATAAGAAATTAGGTATGGCATTCTGTGTTGGCCTAAAAGAAGAAGCGAAAGTTTTGACTCAAATACTTGAGAAAAACGATTTTGAAATTGTAACAGGAATCTGTACAATAGGATCTCTACAAAAGAAAGAGATGGAAATACCCGATCAAGATACTTTTTCAACTGCAGAGGAAGTTGGATGTAATCCTATTGGGCAAGCTTATTTCTTGAATTCTGAAAAAACCGATCTCAACATTGTTGTAGGTTTATGCATAGGTCATGATATTAATTTCATCAAACACTCTGAAGCACCAACTACTGTTCTAATAGTCAAAGATAGAGTAACAACACATAATCCTGTAGCAGTTCTTTACTCAAGATATTATAAGAACAAATACTTCAACTTGGATTAGAAATCTCTGTTCAAGTTTTGATTTCTCTTTTAATAGAAAAATACTTTAGATGTGAAATTCTTTAAAATAGAAATAAATGTGTGATTAATTTTGAAAAAAATTGAAAAAGAACCTCGAGCAGCCGCTTATCCCGCTCCAGCGGCATTAGTTTCAGCATATGATGAAAAAGGAAAGCCAAATGCTATGACAGCAGCTTGGATTTCAAATATTTGTGCGGATCCAGTAACTCTTGTTGTTGGAATTAGAGATTCAAGATATACATATGAATTAATTGAGAAAAGTGGTTGTTTTGGAGTAAATATTCCAAATGTGAAAATTGCAGAAGAAACTGATTATTTTGGACTAGTTTCTGGTCGTGATTTTGATAAATTCAAGGAAACAGGTTTAACTGTCTTTAAAGGAAAAGAAGTTAACGTTCCTTTAATCAAACAATGCCCTATTAACATTGAATGCAAATTAACTAAGCAAGTGAAAATTGGCACCCATGATGCATTTTTCGGAGAAGTTTTGAAAGTCTATTATGATGAATCAATGATAAATGAAAACGGTAGCCCTGATATTCTTTTAGCAGATGTTCTTGCTTACGGAACTGGTAATTATTACAGTCTAAAAGAAATTGTTGGTGGATATGGTTATTCAAAAAAGGAATAATCACTTTTTAAAAAATGAAAGAGAAGCTACAATAAGTAGCTTTTATTCTTATTTCTTCTTTTTACCATCGAGAGATTCTTGCAATAAATCAGTCAACATTTCGGAAGCAGTAATAATTGTATCCTTAGATAATACTGGGTAGAATGATTCCCTCATGTAGTCTTTTTCGATTTTCTTTAGAAGAAACTTTCCCGTAGTGAGACCTGATTGCATTGCAGAAGTAACTCCTGCTCCACCTACATTTGAACCGGCAAAAAAGAGATTTTTAATTGGCGTTTTGAATTTTGGTAATTTTTGATTATACTCAGGTCCATACCATGCACCATCAGATGAAAGGTTAAATCTTTCAAATGTAAAGGGAGTTGCTAGTCTTTTCAGTGTGATATGTTTTGAGATATTTGGAATGATTTTCTCAATCTTGGCGATTAGTTTTTGCATAACACTTTTCTTGAGTTCTCTGTATTCAATGGGTTTCTTCTTTGATTTACCTGTATTCCAATTGTTGTTCCATTTCTTGTTAGCGAATCCTAATACAGTTAAGGAAGTTTTTGAACCATTTTTTTGGCTTGGATCAATATTGGAAGTGATTCTGACTCCGATACTTTCCAAATCTATATTTTCATTTCTTACTTTGGGAATAATGTCGGAGTTCTTACCAATTATGAAATGTGGTGGATATTCAGAGAGATCAAAATCTTCTACTCCTAAATACATCATATATCCAGAGATAGATTTTCTTAGATTCTGAATACGGGATAGATATCTTCTACGGAAGTGTTTTTCCCCAACATAATCAAACACAGTTTTATATAAATCGCCATTTGAGATTACATATTTTGATGTAATTATCGTTCCATCTTCTAACTCAACACCTCTCGCAGCGTTCTTCTTAACAATAATCTCTTTAACAGTTGAACCATATTTTATTGCTCCTCCTCTTGTTTCATAATGTTTAACAAGATTCAAAGCAAATGATCCCATCCCACCTTTTGGATACTGCATTCCATAAGTGAATACAGAACTCAAAATATATGCTGCTATTGGAGCTTCAATTTCCTCGAATTTTAAACCAAACCATAAACAAAACAGATTGAAATACTCAAGTAAATGTTCATCAGTAATAAAATCATCTAATAAATCTTTGAAGCTTTTCAAAGCATACTTTCTTAAAGTTTTATGTTTAAAAACAACTTTCATGATTTTTCCGAAAGTTCTTTTCTCGTTGTGTAATCCACTTTTATGGATATCATCTCTTATTTGATGACATGTTTTCAGAAGTGATTTTACTCCTTCCTCTTGATTTGGGTGATGAATTC
>JAEOTK010000062.1 GCA_016839875.1 Candidatus Heimdallarchaeota archaeon | reverse complement strand
CAAAGATTATTAGGATCATACCAAATCCTAGAACTATTGTTTTTTTGTTCATTTTGTTCTCCAAGGTTCATTCTTTCTTCCTTTTTGAATACATTTTCCTTTAAAAAAGTAAAGTAAGGTATTTTCTCGTTTATGATAAAATCTGATTCTTTCTGTAAACCTATCTCTTCTACATTTAATTAAATAGTTTTATAAAAGTTTGAGTTCGTAGCCTCAAAAGAAGAGATGAAAGAAATGGTTTCAAATAAACTTACTTTTGTTTTTGTAATTATTCTACTACTATCAATCAATCAATATAATGTGAAAAGCAGCAATGTAGAACGAGATTATTGGCCAAATGATGGTTGGTTAAGTTTATCATACGAAGAAGCCAACATTAATGAGTCTCGAATAGAAGAGATGTTTAATTATATAGACATCCACGAATATGCTATTGATAGCGTATTGGCTGTAAAAAACGGATATCTTGTTATTGAAGAATACTTGAAATCAAATTATGGACCAAATGACCTTCATCCGATTTATTCTATTACAAAAAGTGTTATGTCATCTTTAATTGGAATTGCAATTGATGAAGGATATATCATTGGAACTGACCAAAAGATACTTGATTATTTTGATGGTATATCTGTACTAAATAAAGCTGATAAAGAGAACATAACAATAGAGCATCTATTGACTCACACTTCTGGGATAAATTGGAGTGAATGGGATGTACCATATGGTTCTCCAGAAAATACCTATGGCCAATTGACGGACAGTGAAAATTGGGTAGAATTTATACTAAATCAAACTTTGGTACATGAGCCTGGAACTGTACATGAATACAGTACTGGTGATTCACACTTATTATCTGCAATTCTCTATGAAGCTACTGGTCAAAGAACAAGAGACTATGCTGAAGAAAAGCTATTTACACCTCTTGGAATAAGTGATAACATATGGTTTCTAGATTCTCAGGGAATTCATTTTGGGGGAAGTGGTCTTGAATTAACTTCTCCAAGTCTAGCCAAATTTGGGTATCTTTATCTGAATAACGGAACATGGAATGGAACACAAATTGTACCGAAAGAGTGGGTAAAGAATTCAACCATTAATTCAGTTGAGGTAGATAGTTGGGCTAGATATGGGTATCAGTGGTGGGTTTATCCTGAAGTTAATTCCTATCTTGCATTGGGTTATGCTGGACAAAGAATCTGGATAAATCAAGAATTAGATTTAGTAATCGTTTTTACCTCAAGTTTGAGTACAGGCGCATGGCCTTCTTTTGTAACTTTAGCTGCTAATTTCATCATGAAAGCTGTAGAAGAAGGTTATGATCCAATATCTGAAACTTCATTTCCAACAGTTTCGTTGATATTTCCTGCAATGATACTTATGATATCAGTAGAGCTGAATCGCAGAAAAAAGCAGAGGAAAAATTAAAGTAAAATCCTATTACAATCTTCATACCAAAAATGTTATAAATCTATACTCAAGTTTTATCTTGAATATAATACTCAAGATTCTACTTGAGTATGTTATTTAACGAGGTAATTACATGAAAGATTATTGGGATTACAAACATTTTGGAGAAAAAGAAGTGGATGGACAGTTAACTGGTACAGTTCGCGTAAAATATGGTTTTGCTGATATGCTTAAGGGTGGAGTAATAATGGACGTTACCAATGAAGAACAAGCAAAAATTGCTGAGAAAGCTGGTGCTGTTGCAGTTATGGTTTTAGATAAACTACCTTATGATGTGCGTAAAGTTGGTGGAATAGCGAGAACAGCTAGTGTCGAAAAAATCAAGGAAATTATCAATGCAGTTAGTATTCCTATTATGGCAAAATGCAGAATTGGTCACACCTATGAAGCAAAAGTGCTTGAACAAACTGGTGTAGATATGCTTGATGAAAGTGAAGTTCTTACACCTGCAGATGAAGAAAGACACATTTGGAAATGGCCATTTCAAATACCTTTTGTATGTGGAGCAAGAGATCTAGGCGAAGCTCTTCGTCGAATTGAAGAAGGAGCAGCAATGATAAGAACCAAAGGTGAACCTGGTACAGGTAATGTTGCTCACGCAATCAAACATATGAGACGATATTTGAATTCAATAGAACATGCAGTAAAATTATATGAAAACAACGATGGACAGCAGTTAATGTATTATGCAAGATCAATCAAGGTCTCACTTGATACTCTTATTGAAACCTGTAAATTAGGAAGATTACCTGTTGTTAATTTTTCAGCTGGAGGTATTTCAACACCTGCAGATGCTGCACAAATGATGTATATGGGGTGTGATGGAATTTTTGTTGGTAGTGGTATCTTCAAATCTGAAGATCCAGAAAATAGAGCACGAGCTGTCGTTCTTGCAACAACTCATTTTGAAGATCCTGAAAAAGTCTTAGAAGCTCAATCTATGGTTGATGAGGAAAAGACTATGTTCGGAATTGAAACTGATAAAATGGAATTAAGTATGCAAGAAAGAGGTGCAGATATTTAATGCCAGTCGTTGGAGTTTTAGCTTTACAGGGTGATTTCAGGGAACACGTCGTTGCTGTTAAGAGAGCAATGAACGACCCTAATTTTCCTGTTACTTTAGTTAAAACTTCAGAAGATATTGAACCGATTACTCACTTGATTATTCCAGGTGGAGAATCTACTGTAATGAGTAAGTTGAGTGTAGTTCATCAACCAGATCAAACACTTCGTGATCAAATTATCCAGAAACATAAAGATGGGATGAAGATTTTTGGCATATGTGCAGGTGTTGTATTAATCAGTAAAGAGATTGAAAACCAATCAGAAAATGATCCTTTCGAAGGTTTTGGTTTTATAAATATAACAACTGCAAGAAATGCATACGGAAGGCAAGTAGATTCCTTTGAAACAAGACTTCAGATAGAAGGTTTAAATCCATCTGAATTTCATTCAATATTTATCAGAGCTCCATTGATTGTTTCTGCAAATTCGTCAGATGTAACTGTACTAGCCAAACACAAAGGAGAAATAGTTGTAGCAAGGAATGAACGTGTTCTTGTATGTTCTTTTCATCCTGAACTTACTGATGATTTTAGAATTCATGAATATTTCTTAAAAATGTAATAAGGATTACACACTTTGCTTCTTGAGAGAATTCTTTCTCTCCCTATTTTCAGGTCCTCTTGAATATGAGTAAATTGCCCCTAAAAGAACAACAATACAGAATATGATGAATTCAACACGCAATGAGATAATGTAGGTAGGAGGATGATCAATTCCTAATCCTGTCCTATTCTCCATAATATTTCCTGTTAATACAAAAAGGCATGCTGCTAAAGCTGTACCTAAACTGATACCAATGGTCATCGTTAACCTAGTCAAAGCTCCAACAACACCCAACTTATCTTCAGGTGCAGCTGTCATAATAGAATTACTGTTAGGTGTCATAAATATTCCATAAGTTGCTCCCATTAAAACAGCTCCAATAACCAGAATCCATATTGGGGTATCTATTTTAATAACAAAAATTAATATCAGAAATGTAAGTGACATTCCAACCAATCCTATAGAAGTAATTATTCTTGCATCAATTTTATCAGAAAGTTTTCCTGCGATTACAGCTAAAATTGGCATTGCTACAGGCAATCCTGCTATCGTTAGTCCAACAAGCATTATATTATCCATTCCTTGTATCTCTTGTAGATAAAAGGGATATTGATAGACAACAACAATCATTCCTAGTTCAGCAATAATAGTTGAAAAAATACCAACAGAGATTTTCTTATCTTTTAATAATTCAAGTTGAATAAATGGGTTTTGCGTTTTCAGTTCTATAAAAATAAAAAGTCCTAAGAAAATAAGACTCCCAAGAAGAATAATCCCCGCCCAAAGAAAACCTCTATCTATTTTTAAATCCACGAAAATACTTAAACTTAGTATCAATAGGGACAAGAAAATTGCTAGAACAAATGCCCCGATCCAATCTGTTTTCTTTTTCTCCGCTTTAATTTCTATATTGGGAACGCAGTAATGGACTGAAACTAAGGCAATAATCCCAATTGGAATATTAATAAGAAATGTACTGTTCCAACCAAATTTTTCTATTAAAAATGAAGCTAAAACTACACCAATTAATACTGATAATCCAATTAACATATTTGTAAAACCTAAAATTGTTCCTCTATTTTCTGTTGTAGAAAAATGGGTTAAAATTGCCATTCCATTTGAAATTATAGAAGATACTCCAATAGCAACTATTACTCGGGAGATTAATAGAAAAACAAGTGAATTAGAGAAAAAACATAAAATGCAACCTACAAAAAGAACTCCCACTCCTATCTGAAAAAGTAATTTTGTTCCATACTTGTCTCCCAAATCCCCTGATAATACAACAAAAGCTAACATTACCATGAGATAGATGAGTATTACCCACTGGATTTGATTATGTTTACTGCCGAAATCACTCTTAATTGTGTCTAAAAGAAGAACTATAACAGAAGTATCTAGAGTAGTCATGAAAATTCCTGATCCTACGGATAAAACTAGTGTAATCAGGTTGATTTTTTTTTCATTTTCTACTGATTCCGTCATAAGATTTGAGGATTCGTTACAATTTATTTAAGAATTTCGGAGTAAATTTTCTTACCCAATTGCTTGATACGATAGACAAATAGATTGTTTTGATGTAATTAGTCATTCCTCAATGAAGTAAAGATAATTTCTTTCCATCTCGTTTTTCAATTTTTTTTCGAGATAAATCATATAGAAATATCATGAGAAGATTTCCTATTAAGAAACAAATCAAAGGTACACCTGCCATCAAGAATTTTATTCCCATTTTTGCACTTTCAGATTGTGCTGATAGAAATGGATCAAAACCAGAGATATTGAGCACTATCGTAATCAGATAAGATTCAAAAACAATTGCTATTCTGCTTGTAAAACCAAAGAAACCATATACCAAGCCTTCTCTATTCTCTCCAGATTTTTCCTTATCATCATCCACAACTTCAGAGATTAAAATATCTGGAACTAACAGAAGACCAGAAAGTGATAATCCCACAAAAAACAT
>JAEOTK010000399.1 GCA_016839875.1 Candidatus Heimdallarchaeota archaeon | reverse complement strand
ATGTTACATCCCCTCCATTATTCTTCTGCCGGTTATCTTCATGAAAACCTCTTCCAGGTTTGAAACTTCATACTTATCAATCAATGTCTTTGGAGCATCAAGTGCTATCAGTTTACCATAATCTATGATTGCAACTCTGTCACAGAGAGCTTCTGCTTCTTCAATATAATGAGTTGTCAAAATAATAGTTTTCTTTTGCTCTTTCAATTTTCCAAGAAAATCCCAAACTTTTCTTCTAGCACGGGGATCCATACCAACAGTTGGTTCATCGAGAAATAGTATATCAGGATCATTAATCAATGAGATAATTAGATTTAGCTGTCTCAGCATTCCTCCACTGTAACCTTTTGTTCGTCGTTTTCGAGCTTCATATAATCCAAGCATTTTTAGATATTCTTCCGCTCGTTTCAAGATGACGTCCTTTGGTACTAAGTGTAAGTTTCCAAAGAATTTGATATTTGCTATTCCAGAAAGAAACTTATACATTGAAGGTTCTTGAGGACAAATATTTATCATTTCTTTGATTTTCTTGAGGTTTTTCGCTACATTATATCCTCCAACCATTGCTGAACCTTCAGTTGGTTTGAGTAATCCATTTAACATATTAATTGTCGTGGTTTTACCAGCTCCGTTAGGACCAAGCAAACCAAAGAATTCACCTTCTTTAACTTGGAAGGATATTCCATCTACAGCTTTAACATCCTCTTCATCTCTATTTCCAGAGAAGTGCTTCTTGAGATCTTTCACTTCAATGGAATAAGAATTTGAAATATCATGAATCTCTTTTGTCTTAGTTACTTCTGTCTCTTCAATTGATGACATAATTAAACACCAAACAAATTATGATTTTGAGTTGATTATTTAAGTTTTAGGGGAAATTTGTATCAATAAAAATTTAGAATCCAGTAGTTGCATAGTAGATTGTTAATGCATTGAAAGCAAAACTGACAACAAGAAGGAATTGGTCAAATAGTTTGTATCCCCTTATACCTGCAAGGTTGAATAGAAGGAAGATACTAGCAATGACGATATTTAAAATACTATTAGCTGGAAAACTAATGATTAAAGAAAGAAAAACCATGATAATTGGAATTACCATCATAGCCGCTGCACTAATCCACACTTTCTGACCTACAGGTTTACCATCCATTTCTCCAGGAGTAAATTCTCCTGCAAAAATCCGGATTACATCACCTAACAAATATACGAGCATGCAAGCTACCCATAATATTGAGAGTATAATATTCAAATCTTCCATATTTGCCCATTCCTCAATTTTACGATTGAGATTTCTTTGCCACTATAAAATAGTTTGTCCCCGTTTGTTCTAAATCTTCAGCTTCAATAATCTCAAATTTTCTTTCTTTTAACAAAACTTCTAAATCCAAGAATTTGAAGGTATTAACATAAGGTACAATTCTAAGCTTACTTAAAAACCTAAGAACACTTCCAAGGAATCTCCCTTTCTCTCTCAAACATGGTGTTTCTGAAATGAAAAATCCTCCTGGTTTTAGTAAATTACCTATCTTGTCTATTACATCATGAACATCTTCTAAAAGATGAAGTATGTTATAAGCAGTAATTACATCAAAGGATTCTGTCTCAAACCTTTCATCAAAAATAGTTGTTTTCAAGAAAGTTATATTCTCAATCTTTCTTTCATTTGCCATTCTTTCAGCTACTTCTAGCAATTTTGAAGAGATGTCTATAGCAAATGTCTCTTTAACATAGCTAGCAATTTGTGCAGTAATTACACCTGCTCCACAGGCATATTCAAGAAGAACATAGCTTTCATTGAGATGTTTTTTAGTTTCCTCGACAGCTTTATTGTAAATCTTCTCCCACTTTATTTCTTTGGTCTCATACTCTTTTGCACTTCTATCCCAAAATTTCTCTGATTTATTCATTGAATATTCCTCAACTGTGTTTTCCTTTTTATGACCTTCTTAAACATATCTAGGAATTCAGTTTCTTAATAAGATAACGAAATTTATTAGATTCAGTTTCTTCAACAGATATAATTTCTTGACCTGTTACTTGTGCCCAAGCTGGTATATCTCTCTTACTTCCAGGATCAGTAGCAAGAACTTCTAACACTTGATTTATTTCTAATTTACCTAATGCTTTCTTGGACATCATAACAGGCTGTGGGCAGCTTAATTTACGTGCATCAACTGTACTGTGTATTTTACCAGAATATTTCTTATCAGATGGTTTTCTTGATTGTACAATTATTGCTTTGTTTTCCAAATTCATCTTTTTGATATCATCAAGGGTGATACCAAGATCCCTACCAATAACGGTAGGATATCCTTTTCTCTCCCAATCATCCATTCCTCTCTTCAAGCTTTTAACATCAGTAAAGCCAGCTTTAACCATAATTTCAGCAGCAACTAAAGACATTCCTCCACCTGGACAAAAAGTTACGATTTCCTTATCCTTATAGGAAGACAAATCTAACAAATTATCTATTAATTCAAAAATGGGGATATTTCTAGCTCCTTCAATATGTCCATATTTCCTCCAAGATCCTTCAGCTGCATAGAATTCAACTCTGTCTCGTGTGTCTATCATTAAAGGCGTATTATTCGATTTTATACGATCATGTAATTCATCAACAGTTATTTCAGACACTCCTGGTAGAAACCACTTTGTCCTGAAGAGAGTAAATAAGAACAGTTTAAATAATTTCAGAACTACTCTAAACTTACTAATTTTGATTTCTTTGATTTCTGTATTGTTCCCCATTTTTTCCACTTTGAATTTCAATCACAAATCTAATTCTTCATATCCAGTAGCTTCTGTAGTTTCCCAAATAAAGTGAGAGGTATATAAATATAACTAACAATAGAAAAGCTTCCAACAACATCAAGATGGATGTGCTCTTTTCAAAAAGATAGGAAGGGGACACACTTATTCTTTTGCTACAATTATTACTACATTTCCCTTTTTGTGCCCTTTATCGACATACCGATGAGCTTCTACAACCTCTTCTAATGGAAATTGTTTATCTATGACCGCTTTGAATTTTCCTGCTTCACAGATTTTCTTGAGGATGGTTAGGTCTTCTTTTATTTTTGAAGCTTTATCCATACCTCCACTATCTTTGTTAACGTTAAGGAAGATACCTGTTTTCTTTAGGGTCTGTTTACCTCTCTTATCCATTTTACCTACTGCATCGAAAACAACATCATATATAGGACCACTTTCTGAGATATCTTCTTTTGTATAATCTATGACCTTATCTGCTCCTAATGATTTTACCATCTCTAGATTTTTCGTACTACATACTCCTGTCACTTCTGCTCCGAAGTATTTAGCAATTTGCACAGCTGTAACTCCAGTACTTCCTGAAGCTCCATATATCAATATTTTAGTACCTTTCTGGATGTTTGCTTTTCTTAGAATCTTTAAAACTGTAATCCCAGAATTAGGAATAGTAGCTGATTCCTCAAACGTCATATTAGTAGGTTTTAAAGCAAGTACCTTATCTTCAGGAATACAATTATATTCCGCATATCCACCGAAATTTGACCACAAAGTAGATGCAAAAATCTGATCACCTTTCTTAAACTGTTTTACATCTTTACCAATTTCTTCGATTTCCCCAGCAAGCTCCATACCAAGTATCTTT
>JAEOTK010000398.1 GCA_016839875.1 Candidatus Heimdallarchaeota archaeon | reverse complement strand
CAACAGAGATCAAGCATTAATGGTAACAATCTATGGTGATTGGGGTATGTTTTGGTTATGTGTATACGCATCTTTACTAATTTTCTGCATTTTTAGATTAAGAAAAGACCTACAATATCTGAAAAAGACATCTCCAATTATTATTGTCCTATTATTAGGAGCAAGTTTTGTAGTAACATATCCAATGATAGCTTATTCTTATAATGTTCTTTCTCAGAATGTTCGTTCGATTGAATTTATCCTGTTTTTCTTCTTTGTGATTATTGATTCCTTAGCATTAATGAGTCTTACAATAATTCTGATATTGTATTATAGATTAGACTATGGTTTTTATTGGCTTGTTTTGGTTTCAAGTTTTGGGATTATGATTTTTCGAGATATAGCTGTAGTTTATTATTCAATGATGAACAATCCAATAATTCATGCAGTTTCTGATTCCTTCATTTTTATTCTTTATACGACCAATATTGCAGGTTTAATGATGCTACATGATCCTTTTACTTCTCTTGATCAGATGAGAGATATAGAGAGAGAAAGAGAGTATTATAAATCACAATATGAAGAACTTGAATACTTGTCTAAAGACCTAATAACTGTTACAGAACTTTGGTTCCACGATTTCAAGAATGACATTAATGTCATTAAGAATGCTCTAGAAATATTCCTTGAAACAGAAGATGATAAGTTTCTTTCAATGGTAACAGATAGAATTAATCTAGTTGAAGATAGACAAGAAAGATATCAAGCTCCAGCAAATCTGCTTGATTCCTTGAAGATACAACCTATAGCTGTGAATAGCCTAAAAGATATTCAAAAAGCGTATAGAAGAGTTAAGATCAATTGTCCAGCTGAACCTATATTTGTTAAAGCAAACAAACTTCTATTTCCAGTTGTTTTAAATATAATTCATAATGCTTTCCAACATTCAAGTAAAAAAGACTTACAGGTCAACTTAGACATAACAGAAGAAGGAGAAAGTGTTTTCCTAAAAATAAAAGATGATGGTCAAGGTATTGCTGATGAAAAAAAACATAAAATCTTTCAAAAGAATTATGTCCGAGATGATAAAACAGATTCAGGGATGGGTTTATATCTAGCTAAAATTACTGTTGATAAATATGGTGGGAAAATCTCTATAGAAGATAATATTCCAACAGGAGCAATTTTTATTATTGAGTTACAAAAAATGGAAGTTTGATTATTAAACTTCTTCTGGCCAGACTCGTTTTTCTAATTTGTTTTCACATTTTCTACAAACTATTTTATCTGAAACAGGATAACCAAATTTATCATTTTCAGTTATATTCTTTATAGCTTGACTACATGAGAAATCGAAGTTACAATAAGAACAATGATAATAGGTGCTCTTGTGTTTAGACATGGGGGAAAGAATAGGTCTTGGACATGTTGCTGACTTTACAGCTTTCGAGCAGTCACAAAGCAAGTGATTCCCAGTTATTGTCACAAGAAATCTGATTTTTGGTACATTAAAAACATTACCGTTAATCAATAGAAATAGAGTAAAAAGAAAAAATAGATGATCTTAATTTTAAGGTATAGTTATATCAGTAGAACCAAGATCTTGTGCTATAAAATTTAAAGGAATACCAATGTAAATAGGAGTAGCAATGACGTTCATTGATACAACTATAGAACCACCAGTGGAAATTGTTGTAATATCTGCAGAAGTTATTACAACCGTAAAACCAACTACTTGTGATTCACCAAGTTTGATCGTTACAGTTTGATTATCCCCATATTGAGATCCACCTTTCATTAAGGTTATATCCAATCTGATTGATTTTGGAATATATCCTAGCTTTGGAGTAGATACTGTGGTTGAAATATCAACACTTTCATTATTATCTGCTAAATCGAAGGTTGTTCCACTTACAGTGAATTCTCCCATTTTTGCTTCTACATCTTTGTAGCTGAGATAAACATCTACACCAATTACTACTGCTCCAGATATTATTAGTCCTAGAATTATTAAGAAAACCTTTGTACCTGTTCTCATAACTAATATAGTACTATTTGGTAATTTAAACCTTTCAGAACTAAAACTCAGTATAAGTTTTTATATTACAAGAAATTTACTTAATAATTATGTCAGATTCATTTGCAATTATGACTGATTCTGGAGCTGATTTTGATCTAGATTATATGAAGAAGCACAACATAATATTGATACCAACTAGGATATTGGTAGATGAAGTAGAATACATAGATAGAGAAAATATAACTAAGGAAGAAATAATAGACAAGATGATAAATGATAAAGCAAAAACTTCTACTTCTGTTGCCCCTCCAGTAGAATTTCACAGAATAATTAGTGAAGCATTAGAAAAAAATGATAAGGTCCTATATATTGCAATCAGTTCAAGAATGTCTGCCACATACCAAAATGGTGTATTAACAGCAAGGCGAATTAATCCTGATAATTTTGTTGCAATAGATACTCAAACTGTCTCTTGGGGAATGACTCTGCTGATTGATCATGCTGTAATTAGAAGAGAGCAAGGGATTCCTATTGAGCAAGTAGTTGAAGAGATAGAAGAAATGATGAAGAATCTCAAACTATTTTTCATGGTTGACACATTAGAATATCTTCGACGAGGAGGAAGAATAGGAGCAGCTAAAAGTTTACTTGGAAAACTAATAAACGCAAAACCTGTATTAGCAATAGAAGATGGAGAGATTGTTCCTGCACATACAGCTAAAAGCAGAGTAGAAGGTTACAATTACTTCATTGAGAAATTAAGAAAATATTCAGAAGAATATGGAAATTATGTTTTAGCTCTTATCTATGGAATTGATCATCCCGAAATTCAAGAATTTGGTGAGAGAATCAAGAAAGAGTTTACACCTACCAAGATCATATACGGTGAGATAGGAGCGAATATCATTAGTCATGCAGGGCCATATCTAGATGGTATTGGAATAATAAAAATACCTGATTCTGCTATTGAAGCATATAAATCTAAATGATATTCATTCTTTCATTAATAATTCCAAAACTATAAAATGATGTATTCTTACTAAGCTTCAATGGCAAGTAAAAAAGTAAATTTTCCAGTTAATAGACTTAACTGTATCTTAGACCTGTTATATGAGGAAATGGTAGGTTTAACAAATAAGAACAGAGACCAAACCATTGAATGGAGCACCAATCATTTGTATTCATGTTCTCAGTTAGCAAAACTTCTGGCAGTAAAAAGAGGATTAGATCCAGAAATTGCTGCAATAGCCGGAGCAATTCACGATTTAGCAATTATCAAAACGGGAAAATTCGAAAATCATGGACCAGAGGGAGAAGAACCAATTAGAAAATTGATTGAGAAGTATAACTCAAATTTTGCTAGTAAATTTGGAGTAATTGACAATATAGAAACAGAAACTATTGTTTCAGCTAGTGTTCATCATTCAGAAAAAACAGTTTTTACTGATGATCCATATATCGAATTGCTTAAAGATGTAGATTCATTAGATAGATTTCTGCATGGTAAAGATACATATGAACATTATGAAGTAAGAAGTACAAAAGCGTTGAAGGATTTGAATCTTAATTTCGTTGACTTGATAAAAGATACTTGAAACTAGAATTTTTGTTCAAAGATTACTTTTAAAAGAAAAATCCAGGATGTTAACATAGTAATATTTGTTTTAATTTAAATTTAAACAATTAGAGGTATTAAAATGACTGAAAAAACTAAAAGAAGGAAATTTTGGATAAATCCACATGTTCATTGTGGATGTGATTGTGGTAGTGAAAAAGAAGGAAAACACGAAGAAGGTTGTGTTGACGAAGAAGATTCGTACAGATTGATATATGAACTTCCTGGTGTAAAGAAAGATAATATCGATATAAAGGTTGTAAAAAATGGTATAAGATTGAATGCTATTAGAGACAATCATGTAGAATATGTTAACGAATATCCTTTCTTAATTGATGCAGATCCAGAAGGAACTGTGGCACATTATAACGAAGGAATGCTAGTAGTCCATGTTCCTATAATAGGAAATGATCCTTTCAAAAAGACTAAATCTATAAACATTGACTAACTTTAAAATAGAAAAGAAGAAAACATTCTTTTCTCCACATTTTTTTATTAATATTTTCTCTTATTGAGATTCAATTTTTTTAGCAATTCTAACTTTCACTAATTCTAAGCACATAATCTTTATAATTAAGCTACATGAATTTTG
>JAEOTK010000061.1 GCA_016839875.1 Candidatus Heimdallarchaeota archaeon | reverse complement strand
GTACGGAACTAGGTATGGAGCAACTCCTGAGGCATGTGCAGTTATTGCAAAGATACTGGAGAGAGATTATAAGCTCAAAGTTGAGATTTGGAATTTAAAAGATTACAGGACTCTTCCTGATTTATCAGAGTTTGATAATATAATCATATCAACAGGTATTGAATATGGAAAGTGGGTTCCTAATGTTGAAAAATATCTGAGCAACGATTTTACTGGAAAAAAAGTAGCTGTTTTCATTAGTTCAGGTTTTGCTGGAGAAGAAGATCTCTATGAATCAGCAAAACAAACATTTCTAGAAGATGTATTAGCTCAACATCCTGATTTGAACATAGTAACTAAAGCAGCTTTTGGAGGAAGAGTACCTCAAGAGATGTTACCAAAACTAGCGAACGAAAGATTACTAGGTAGGATACCTGAATTTCAAGAGGACAATAGGGATTGGAACAAAATAGAAGATTGGGCTCACAAAGTTGGAAAGATCTTTTCAGAGCAAATATAATTCTAGACCATTACTCTAGGAGTCATTACTTTCAACACGTAATAATTCTATGTATTGAAATTCTCCTTTATCTAAATAGATTCTTACTCCTTCACAGCAATCCAAAGGTCCTCCCCAAGAAGCATAATCCTCATTTGGAAAGCATCCAATAGCAGCTAATTCTATTAATCCTCCATGACTTATTATAAGGACTTTTGAGCTATTTGGAAGTTCAGAGACTAATTCTTGATGAAAATCAGCCAGTTCTTTAGAATACTTAGCTACTGCTTCACTTCTTTGATAAGCTTCTAAATACCCCTGAAAATCAGTACCCCATTCGACATCATTTTCAATATCTTCTGGCGTTTGACTAATCATTTCAAGTGTTTCATCAACAGAATATCCCATTGCAAAAGCTGTATCTATTGCTCTAGGTGCAGTACTGGAATAAACTTGATCGAAATATTCCATACCATTTCCTACTCTTCTAGCTAGATTAACTCCTTCTTGAGATAAATGTTTAGAAGGTTTTATTCTTATTGAATGTCTTCTGTGTTCTATAATTTTCATTTTAAATACCAATTAGCTTATCTTTTCACTTTGATGTTTATAATTATATTTGAAAATCTTGTTCTAACCTTAATTTTTTTATATCAAGCTCAAGCTCATTTGATAGAAAGAATTAGCTTTATACAAGGTTTTACATTATGAAACTTACAAAAATATCTCCAAGATTAATTATCATTTCCGTCTCTATCTTCCTGATAATATCCTCAGCATTAATTGTAACAATATTATCAGTAATCGACAATGTTCCACCTACTGCAGCTTTTGCAAATCCGTTAAATGATGATATCTGTTCAGGAACACTAGTGATCAATGTTGATGCAACTGATACAGGATCAATAGGAGCAAAGATAAACAAAGTAGAGATATATATTGATGATGTTCTCAAATCCTCTGAAAATGGATATAGCTGGGATACCAATCAATATGATGATGGATATCACACATTAAATACGATAGTTTATGATAAAAAGGGAAATACAGCAGAGGATAGAATTAATGTCACAGTAGATAATTTCCTCAATCCCGCACCTACTGATATGTTCAAAATACTAAATTTCAATATCCTTGAGAGCGGGTTAAATCCTGAATGGTTGGAAGTGGTAAAAACCGAAAATCCAGATATTGCAGTTTTTATAGAAACTGGTTATTGGGACAACAGTGACAACTATCTTTTAGATTTATACATAAAACAATTGAATGGTTATTTCTACGAAGAAGCTCCTTATGAAGGATATACAACTCAAGGAGTTCAATACAGCACTCAAGGAGCAGCTATTTTGAGTAGATATCCTATTGTGGATTTCTTCTATGATGATAGCGTAACTTTAGATGATGAAACAGAACATCATCTCGCATCTGATTTCGGACATGCTGTAGTTGATATTCAAGGAAACGAGGTCCATATTATTGGCTATCACTTGAAGTGTTGCTCAGGAACACATGAGGAAGAGAGAAGAGCAAAGGAGACAGAGGGATTCATCAACTACATGGATGATTTAGGTGATGTTCCGATTATCTTCATTGGAGATACAAACTCAATGGCTCTTTCAGATGACAATCAATCTCTACCTGAAGCTGGAGCAGATTTTGGTTTTGCTCCATCAATCATGTTACTAGATCCAAGTCATCCAGAATACGGGCAGTATTCATCCAAAGTTCATAACTTCACTGATGTATATAGACACCTTCACCCCAACGATACTGAAGATGGTCGTACTCTCCACGTTCTTAATATGCATTCAAGAATCGACCATATCTTTGTAAATCAACATTTCAATAATACTCTAATAAATTCAACAGTTGGAAGCGGAACAATTTATGATGACCCAGCATCAGATCATTATTCTGTTGATGCTTTCATCTCTATATCGAACATCTCGATGGGCTTATCTCATACAATGTTTGAAAGAAAATTCTCCGCAGAGGTTGATTTCAATAAATCACTAGATATAACTGAAGAAATTCCTGTATTCGTCTTTAACTCTGAACTTTTCATTCTAACAAACGAAGAGAAATAACCATTTTTCTTCATTTATTCTCTTTGCATAACATCTAAATAGGAGAAATACAACTAAATTAGTTGGAGATAAAATTGTCTTCTGATAAAGGATCTATTGACAGTGTCACAGATACGATTTTACATTGTGCAGTACTAGTTAGTGATACACTTGTCCGAATGGCAGATTTGGTTACTCTTACCCTTCTCTATCATCCTGGAATGGACGAAAGAGCCGAGAAAATTGAACAACTCTATGAAAATGTCATGAACTTCATTGATGATATAACATCAACAATTTATCATCCTGATGAGGTTAATATCCTTTCTATAAATCAATATGATCCTATTTTTTCACACCTGAAAATAGTCTCCAAATCAATGGTTGAATTGATTTCTCTCCTATCTCAACACCATTTGCAGATGCAATTACAAACCCTGGAATATTTCTACAACCTCAATAAATCTATACTCGATTGTATAAACACATTTAGTCATTTGATACATTATACTCAATCAGATATTCAGAATTATGACAAAACAATGATAACAATGATTGAATTAGGAGCCCATAAATTATATCGAATGCTATTGAAGGAATTGCCTGAAGAATCTAATGATTGGAAGACTGGATTTGTTCTATATTTAGTAGCTGAAAAAATGATTTCTATTGTATTTCATTGTTGTGAAGCAAGCAAGAAAATTTTTGCTGCCAGATTTGCAATTTTAGGAAGTGGAAAATCAGAAAATTCTTAAGATTTGTACTTTAGAAGAATATGAACACCACTCCAGTGAATCAGATGAAATATTCTAGTACTTCAATTACTGATACGATTAAAATTATAGATGGAATGCCTATAATGTATCTAGAAGATATAGAAGCTTTGGTTCTTACAGACCTTCATCTTGGTATGGAAGCTATAATGTCTGAAGATGGCACTTTCTCACCTTTTAATCAGACACAAAAGCAAATAGAAACGATTTCAGAATATCTCATTTCCATTAAACCAAAAATTCTAGTTTTGAATGGAGACATAAAACATAGTTTTCATGAACCAACAAGTATAGAAAACAGAGATGTAAAAAAATTTCTCCAAACTATCTCATCATTGGTTAATGAGGTTCATATTACTAAAGGAAACCATGATGTTTTTCTTAATTGGGTTGTTAGAGACATTCAAAATGCAACTTTTCATAAAGAATATTGCATTCTCAAACAATACTTCCTCACACATGGAGATAAAATATTACCTGCAGAACTTCCTGATGAGATTGAATATGTAATCATAGGACATGAGCATCCAGTTCTACATGCAAATGTTAATGGATTTCAGAAAGTTCGAGTTCCAATTTTCTTGAAAGGACCGATTAGGAATAGGAGAGCCCAGTTAATTGTTCAACCATCCTTTACAGATTATTCTTCTGGTACCCCCATTCACCCGTTATCTAAGGAGAATCTCTTGTCACCAATTCTGAGAGAAGAAGTAGATCTCTCTTTGTTTGAATTATTTGCTTTAAGTGAAGACAAAGAAGTACTTCAATTTCCATCATTAGATAAATGGCTATAATTCTCCATATGGAATAGTTTCCCCAAGATTAATAAATCAAAATTCAGTAACATATAATTAGAATTAATTTCTATTCAAGGGGATAAATATGTCCAAAAAAGAAAGTCTTCGTCCAACTATCTGTATGTTTCCTTGTCCTGGATGTGCAATTGATAGTGACATAGACCTATTTGAAGAATCTACAAGATCGACTTTCTATTGTAGAATTTGCAATAGAGTTTACATCTGTAAACTTCCTTTGGGTTCAATTCATGTTGGAGATGACATCAGATATATTTGTCCAATAGATCATACAGAACTTGAAGAATCTCCTTTTAGAGCAAAAGAAATCGAATTACTTATCGAAAAGGCTAAAGAAGGCAAACAATAATAGTCTTTGAGAATAATGAAAGATAAGAATTCACAATATCCTTCTGTAGACCCCATAGATATAGATGAAAATCTAACGATCAACAGCTTAATTGAAGAATTCAAGAAATCAGGTGTTTTTGGTCCTGGTAGAATCTCACAAGCAGTTGATATTTATAAAAAAATGTTGGAAAGTGATGCTACTGTTTTTCTTGGAATCGCTGGAGCTTTAGTACCAGGTGGGATGAGAAAAATACTTACAGATATGATTAGAAAGGATATGGTGCATGTAATCGTTTCAACAGGAGCAAATGTCACTCATGATATTATAGAAGCTGTTGGAGGAAAGCATCTCCGTCAAGTTCCCTATAAATCAGATGGTGAATTGAGAGAAAAATCCATAGACAGAATTTATGATGCATTTGTTGGGGATGATTCTTTTATGAAATTGGAAGATAAGATTCAACCCATTTACAAAGAGATTTGGGAGGAAAGAAAGGACAAAGAGACCAATACTCTGGCTATCTCTACTTATGAATTAATGGAAGAAATAGGGAAACGGTTAGATGATGAGAATTCTTTTGTACAAGCAGCTTTTGAGAAGAAAGTTCCAATTTTTGTCCCAGCAATAAGTGACAGTATTCTTGGATTACAGCTATGGATGTTTTCGCAAATGAATAGAACACTAATCGATGATATGGCTGATCTTGGAAAGATTCAACAATTAGCATGGGATAGTGAACACGCGGGTGCATTTTTCTTAGGTGGCGGAGTTCCGAAGAACTATATTTTTCAATCTAGATTAATGTCTCCAAAAACCTTCGACTATGCTATACAGATTACAATGGACAGAGTAGAAACTGGAGGATTATCCGGAGCTTCTCTTGAAGAAGCAATTTCATGGGGAAAGGTTGATTCACGGAGTAAAATGGTTACCGTTGTATCTGATATTACAATTGCATTGCCTTTAATTTATGCTGGAACAATAGCAAAATTGCAAGATTAGTGCACTAGTACAAGAGTAAGATTATTAATAATACTTACACTTAATGTTTATAGATGAAGAGAAAAAGCATCCAGACGTTCCTGTCGACTGATTCTTTGGAAAAGAATTTGTCAAATTCACAATACAAGATAGTGGACCTTCGTGATGCTGGAAAATTTGAAAGAGGACACATTCAGGGATCTGTCCACATTGACAATAATGTTTTTGCTAAACAAGATGATGATGGTTTCAACACTCTCCCTGATAAAGAAGAGCTTTTAGGTACTCTTAAGGAGAAGGGAATAAACAAAAAGGACATTATTGTCTTTGTAGATGATGTTTTCAATCTCAATTGTTCATTAGCTGCTTGGACTCTACATTATTTCGGTTTTTACAATGTTAAATTGTTAGATGGAGCTTTTGCTAAATGGGAAATCGAGAAAAAACCCTTAACTTCAGAATTATCAAAATTCCCTAAAGGCAGTATTGAACTGAAAGAAGAGAATTCCTCTATTTTAGTTACAAAAGATGAAATCTTAATGAACTATAAGTCTGAAGATTTCCTATTTGTTGATAATCGTTCAGAATATGCACTTGTTCTTGATCAGCAAGGAGGGAATATACCAGGTGCTATCCATTTCTGGTATTTAGATATCTTTGAAGAGTATCCTGATTATTTCATTCTAAAAGACTGTTCTATTATCGAAGATGAATTACTATCAAGGAATATCGCTAAAGACAAAACAATCGTTGTTTATTGTGAATCAGCACCTCAATCTGCACTCGTTTATTTAGCTCTAAAAGAACTAGGCTATCCTGATGTTCGATTATATTTAGCTGGTTATGAGGAATGGAGAATAATCTGTTCTTTTCTTGGTTGAAATCAAAGAAACTTCTTGTTGTTCTTTTTAGAAGAGTATTTTCTGATGAAACTAGGATCAAGATTGTACATTTTTGCAACTTCATCATTGACCTCAGATTCCAACAATTTCAGTTCGCTAGTTGATTTATCGTTATTCTTCTCTTTTATTCTTAAAATACCCTCAATTTTTGGAGTTAATTCACACATCACACTTGAATCTGGTACAAGTACTTTCTTCAAAGGGTCACTAAAGAATTCTAACATTCTGCCCTTAGTTTTTCCAGCTTGTTTGTAATAAAAATCAAAGGTTGAGCTGTTTAATATACCTAGGATTGGATAAATATCTTCTTTATCGTTAGGTATAATTGCATAGATATCCGTTGCTCCAAAATATCCCTTATTATCATAACTAAACTTTGGATGAAGAGCTCTGTAAGGACAAATGATTTTAGTTTTGGTGTTCTCAAAAACAGATAGATTACGATAAACACTGTAGTCAAACCATCGAATTTTTCCCGATTCAAGAAGACGTTTTCTATCAGGTCCAGCTGTAAGTAAATCCTTGTTCTTGTTAAGATATTTTCTTGCTTCAGGAAAATCCCTTAAATCTTCTATTCTTGATGGTAGTATTGAATATGTTTTTTGATCAACATTTAATGTCCATCGTCTTACATTTTTATTGGAAATAAAGGGAACTAGAATATTCTTTTCTATTTGATTTTTCTTTATTTCATCTTCAGAGAGAACAAATACGCTTTTCACTCCTGGAGACAATCCTTGAGCTATTTTGCAGCAAGAATCAAGAGTCACTAAACTTTGATTTTTGGTTATTTTGTTAATTTCTTCAACAAAAGGAGATAGAATCCATTTTTCCTTACTCAATTCTGTTTGATCAACTTGAAAAATGTTGTTTGATAACCTCTGCTTGTTTAGTTTCATTTGTCTGGTTAGGTTTCTTGGTACATCTATAGTCACCTTGATTTCTTGATAAGGAAGTTTTTTTTCCATTGTAAAGACACAGGTAGAAATCTTCAACCACCGACCTTCATCTCTGAAAATGTTTATTTCACCTAATTTTAGAATCTCAAGAATTTGGAAATCAAGCAAAAATTCTCGTAATATGTCAGCATACTTATTTTCTAACCAATAATCTGGTATGATGAATGATAATATACCATTGGTTTTGAGCAAATCGACAGATTGGAATATGAAATAATAGTAGATATCTGAAGCAGATCTAAATTTGTACTTCCACTTTTCTGAAGTTTTAAGATAATTATACAATAATTTTACATTATCATCAAGAAGTTCCATTTTCTTAAGATTGTAATAAGGAGGATTACCAATAATAACATCGAACTTATCTGTGTTAGGAAAGGCATCAGTCCAGGAAAATGGTTTTAGTTCAGACACATCTTCATTCAAGATGTCATAGGCATCTTTGCCAATAATGCTATTTCCCACCTTAAGGTTCTTAAAATCAGATAGTTTCAGGAATGGATATAATTCAACCATTTTTGTTTTACAAATCTTCAGGAGTTTAGGATCTAATTCAACTCCATAGAGATTCGAACGAACGAATGATCTTATTACTTCACTTTTTCTAGTGAGGTCAGTTTTCTCATACTTCTTTAGTTCTCCCCATATCTGTTTAAGTATTCCAGCTATGAAATTTCCAGTTCCTACAGCAGGATCACAGAAACTTAGTTTTAGAAGACTTTTTTGGAATTTTGTAAAAGAGAGGGTGTTAATTCTATTACTATCAATTAAGTATTCGAAAATCTTCTCTACCATGTAGTCTACAATTGCTATAGGTGTATAGAATTCACCAGTAGTTTTTCTAGTATTAAGATCTCGAGTCATTGACAGCATATTAGTCCTTAATGGAGAGTATAAAATAATTACCGTTAGAGAAAAATCCCCCCTCCCAATATCCGGTGTATGAAGCTGTGCCACATGAGTGGATGAGCCTTGCCCTACGGAATTATACACGAAAATTCATTTAAGAATAGTTAAAAAAATTACAGTTTTTTTGCAGTTTTGTCAACTTTTTTCCTTTGTGTTTATATAATGACGTTGAAAATAAAAAGTTTGTAATAAAAAAGAGGAATTAGAATTGAGCTTTCTTTAGAAGTCTTTCCCAGCGATCATCTATTGTTTCCTGAATCTCTTTTAATTTACCCTTCCATTCTGGTTTGAATAGATGTCTAAATCTACCTTGTAGTTTCAAATAATCCTCAACAGGAACTTTTCTCTCAGGATTTTTCGCAATTCTAGAAGATTCAGCTGTTAAAATCCAATCATCTTTGTAAGTTGCATATAGAGGAAAGAAACAAGATTTTACAGCTAGTTCTGCTATCTCTATTGATAGATTTGGTGGATATCTCTGTCCTAGATTGCATGGTGAGTCTACTAAAAGAAAAGCTGGACCATCTTGTTTTAATCCAGCCTGAACTTTAGACATTAGGTCTCTGGGATATGTTGGACTAGCTGTGTATGTTGGGATTTCATGGGCTGCCATTATCTCTGCTAATGGTTTTGCCCATTTGATCTTTCCAGGAACGACTTTACCTGCAGGACTAGTAGTAGTTGATGCAGACATAGGAGTTCCACCAGATCGTTGAATTCCAGTATTCATGTAAGCTCCGTTGTTATAACATACATAGAGGAATTCATGCCCTCTTTCAACAGCTCCAGAAAGACTCTGAATACCAATATCATAAGTTCCCCCATCGCCTCCGAAAACTATCATACTTACCTTATTTTCACCTTCATCCTTCTTTCTCTTCATTGCACTCATTGCTTCAATTGCACCTGATGCAGTGGCTGCAGCATTCTCGAAAGCATTATGCATCCAAGGAACATTCCAAGCTGTATAAGGATAGATTGTAGATGCAACTTCTAGACACCCGGTGGCATTAACTATCATTATGGGATCTCCCATCGCTTTAGCAGCAAGTGTTACTTGTCTAGCCATAGTACCTGCACCACAACCTGCGCATAATCTATGACCTGATGTTAGCACTTCACCTAGTTTTGACCATTCTTGTAAATCCTTAACTGTGATTCTTGGTAATTCTAACATTCATAACACCTCATTTTCTATACCCCACCCAGTCTGTCGTTGAAGTCATACCAATATCATAGTATTGTTTTGATTTTTCATACACTTCTTCTATCTCTGGTAGAGTTAACACTCTTCCTCCTAATCCATTGATATAACCATGAAGTGTTGGGATGTTTTCTTTTCCGTATAATCCAGAAGCTATATCATTTTGAACTATTGTTCCAGGTGATCCGAAAGTTACGGAACGGTCAAGAATTGTAACAGCTTTTATTCCTGTCAATGCTTCATATATGTCAAGAGATGGAAATGGTCTGAAGAGTCTAATCTTCAAAGCTCCAACTTTTTCACCTTTTGCTCTTAATCTATCAACAACTGCTTTAGCATTACCAGCTGTAGCTCCATAAGACACAAAAGCATATTCAGCATCTTCCAATTGGTATTTTTCTACAATTTCCATTGTCCTACCAGACATCTCTGAAAACTCTTCCATTACATCTTTTGTAACATGATATGCTCGTTGCATTGCTTCTTCTTGTTGGCGTTTAATTTCCATGTAATAATCTTGAAGAACTAAGGATCCAAAAGTATGAATTTCATCTGGACCAAATCTATAATCAACATCTCTATCTGGTAAGAAGTTCTCTACTTGACTCTTACTTAGTGTTTCTACTCTTTCTAAAGCATGAGTTACAATGAATCCTTCAACTCCAAACATGGTAGGTAGCATAACATCAGGATGCTCAGCAATCTTGAATGACATGATTGTTTCATCATATGCTTCTTGTGCTGATTCACCGAATAGAGAAACCCATGAAGCATCACGACAAACTAGCTGATCTGTACATTCACCATGAATATTAATAGGAGCACTAAATGCTCTGTTTGCAACAGCAAGAACAATTGGACATCTCATCCCAGATGCAACATACAAAATTTCATACATCAATGCTAAACCAGCTGAAGCTGATGCTGTAAATACTCTAGCACCTGTTAGTGAAGCTCCAACACAAGAACTCAGTGCAGAATGTTCAGATTCAACAGGAATAAAACTTGTATCAACTTCTCCATTATTTACAAAATCACTGTATCTTTCAACAATTATGGTTTGTGGAGTTATAGGATAAGCTGCAATGACATCTGGATTAACTAGTTTTGCTGCATTTGCAACAGCTTCATCTCCTGTCATTCCTTTTACTTTTTTCATCATACTACTCACCTAGTTATCCTCCTGAGTTCTATTGCATCTGCAGGACAATGTTTAGCACATATTCCGCATCCTTTACAGAACTCCAAATCACAATCTGCTTTCATTTCATCATCCATAATAATTGCTGAATCTGGACAATAATAATAGCAATTCATACAGCTGATGCATTTGCTTTTATCAATTATAGCCTTAAACGCTGACCAATCTCCTGTTTTATACCCATAAGCTGTATGATAAGGAACTATCCCTCCAAGGGGTAGTTTTGATGTTCCCCACTTATCTTTTACCCATCTGTTTAAATCCTTAGGTACTTTTTTTTCTTCCATCATTCCACCTCTTCATAGGCTCGTTTTATTGCCACCACATTTTTTTCTCCAATCGTTCCTGGGAATCGTTTTTCTGTTACTTCTAGCAAACTCTCTAGTTTTACTATCCTAGTAACTTTGACTAATGCTCCCAGCATTACAAGATTGGGAACGTTTCTTCCTATTTCCTCTATAGCGATTTTTGATCCTGCAACTTTGTAGATATTAACATGAAGTGCTTCAAAATATCTCATCAAAGATTCTTTCAGTCCTTCATAATTTACCACAATAGTTCCTGCTTCTCTTAATCCATCTGCAACTGGAACATCATCTAGTAATGTAGGATCTATAACAACAACAATGTGTGGTTCATAAACTTCAGTTTTTTCTGTAAATGCTTCAGGAGAAATTCTTGCAAATGATGTCACTGGTGCTCCAGCTCTCTCTGGTCCAAATGAAGGAAAAGCATGAACATACTGTCCTTCTAAGATAGCTGCTTCACCAAGTAATCTAGATGCTGTTACCGCACCTTGACCCCCTCTCCCATTTATTCTGACATCTAATATTTCCGCCAATTTAATTACCTTTGTACTCTCTTTCCTTTACTTATTTGCAAGGAATATACGATTAAATTAAATCTTATGTTATGTATGTAATTAACTCACTAAAATTTAAAGTGTTGCAGAAAAAAAACAGTTATTTGTCTGTTGTTTGAGATTTTTCAATCATCATTTCTGTTAGTCTATAGTAGATATCATCTATATTATGTCCAGATTTTGCTGAAACTTCATAATAAGGTATTTTTGGAAGCTTGAAATCTTCTGTTTTCTGCACCGCATAAGCTAAAGCTTCTTTTTCTTTGATCACCCTATCATCTGGAACATCTGCTTTATTCCCAATAAGAATAGCTGGAATAATTTCTTCACAGTTAGAATAGACTTCCTCAAACCATTTATCTAGATCATCAAAAGATGCTTTATTGGTTAGATCATAGACAACTAAAACTCCATAGCTTCCTTTGTAGTATAATGGTCTAACATATGAAAATCTATCGTGAGAACCTGTATCCCAAGTTTGAAGTTTAACTCTTTTATCATTTACCTCTATGTCTTTTACTGAAAATTCTACTCCTATTGTAGGAAGATATCGTTCTCGAAACATACCTGTCGAAAACCTAAGCGTAATTGATGTTTTGCCCACGTTGGGAGCTCCCACAATAATTGTCTTGAAGAGATAATCAAACAGCAATCTTGTCACTGTCATTAATGTATCTCGTTCTTACTTAAATTTATCGAAGATTGTAATCATCTAGAAAATTTATTAGATAGTTGCATTAAATAAAATAGAAAAAATGAGAAGTAATCTAGTTATTTACTAGAACATTTCCTCTTCATAATATGGTAGAATTTTTCCACTGATGAACTCAAATAGAATAGGTTCTCCGGACAGTTCTGGTTTGCCTTTAACATTCACAACTCGAACTTCAGTTATTGGCCTATCTGCTTTTGTCTTAGATTTGGTTACTCTTATAGTAACATCACAATTGTGTTCTATTGCTTTTACCAATAGAGGATCGTGGGCATCATGATGTAAAGTAAAGACTGTAACAGAACCTTCTTTCTTATTTGCAGCTAGTCTGTTTTGAAGGAAAGAGAATATTACTTTCTTGCTCTCATCAGAAGCATAAATAATCGATGACAAAGAAACAACTATTCCTCGTTTTAGGATTTGTTGGTTCTGAACGTGTAGAAATGACCTTCTAATAGTTTCATTTATTTCTCTTGGTTGTCCCAGATTATGAACTGCATGTTGATGTTCAGTTTTGAAATCAGTATACCCAAAAGGATTGCTAAAAGCATCAATAAATTTCAGCCTTCCTGTAGCTTCCAGCATTTCAGGATTAACTCCTATCCCATTCATCATATCTTGATAATAATTATAAGGATATTCTGTGGAGAAAATATATCCATATTCTCCGGCTTTCAGACCTTCTGCTAGAAATTGAAGAACAAATGGATCAGCTTCAGCTCCAATCTCATCTTCGATAAGCACATTTGCTCCCGCGGGAACACCTCCTCCTAATATCTCATCTAGTGTTGGAATTCCAAAAGAAAATAGTTTTCTTTCCTCTGCTCCAGGATTATTAAACATAGCATTCAACTCATTATTACTATTCGATTCTGAGTATAATTAAATATTTAAAACTATGGATGTTTTTCGCAATTATTGCAATTAGCTTGAGCAGAGTAATTTTGAGATAATTGTTGTTTTAATGAGAATTATATTGAAAATCATAGATGTGATTAAAATCTGATTATTTCAGCGTTTTGTCAACTTTTTTCTAAATTTGTCATCCAAATCATAAGGAGTCAAGTAATCAGTTTGGTATTTTACTTGTATTTTTTGTTTTCCTTGGGCTTGTTGAGGTTTCTTAAGAGGTCTCAGGCAATCCCCACGGTCATTTAATTTCCTTTCTCTGCATTCTGCATAGTTACACATATACCCTAAGCATTCTATATTATCTATAGAGCAGAAGAAGGATTTTTTACCATTACTATCCTTTTTGATTCTAAAGTGTCTTTTACTACAGGAAAAAGAGCGGCAAGTTAGTTTGCACATTCGATCATTAGTATTGATTGTCATTTCAAACTACGTTTAATTTTTGTACGAAACTATATTTTCTTAATATATTTATAATTTTTTCCATAGTTCAATGACCACTTTTCTAGTTCTACAAAGGTACATCTTGTACCTTCAAAACGTAACCTAGTAGATTGGCGAAGATATGTAATAGAGGTGCAATAACTAGCAAAGTAACAAGGAATTGCCATGGTAGTATTTTAAAGACTGGCCAGCTCCAGAGTAAACCAAAAACCATAAATCCCAACTGATCAAAAACTGGAAAACTACTTCCAGGTTTTAGTTTAATTCTTCTTTTAACAAAAGAACCAAACATATCCCCAAAATTACATCCCCATCCCATTACTGCTCCAATCCACCAAGGAAATTGAAAACCAATTGATGAATAATTTTCCAACATTAATTGTCCAGTCATATACCAAACAATAACACTCGCTATCAAACCAGAAACAATCCCTGTAACTAATCCTTGTATTGTTTTATGGTCTCCTAGAATCCTCTTTTTATCGAAAAAGAGTTTGTATCCATCAATTGGATACCCTCCACCTAGAAGAGCTGGAACAGCGTTTGAAACAAAAATAGGAACTGCAAACATAAAGGCTAATCCAATATCAAGTATGAGTGTCAACAGTTCCACCTATTTACAATTGAAACTGACCTTTTTTTCCAATATTTAAAATATATGGAATAGGATGAACTACTTTTATATCTTCATAGAAAATACAAAAGATTAATTTTGTAGTGATGAGTCTTTCTATTGAATGGAAGATTTGATTGTTCTATATTCTGATTTATTCAAACAGCATGTAATGGATAGAATACATCCTGAATCTCCGGAAAGACTATTCCAGATAATGGAAGG
The DNA here is from genome assembly GCA_016839875.1 of Candidatus Heimdallarchaeota archaeon. Next base: position 19,428 of record JAEOTK010000061.1, on the reverse strand, counting down.
AATCAAAGAGCTTCAAAATGATGCAAGTATGAAGATTTCGGTCATTTCTCCTTTGGACGTAGATGATGAAGATCTGTTAGCAGTTCATGTACCAGATCATGTAGATAAAATCAAAGCAATCTCAGATTCTGGCGGAGGGATGATAACTATAGATACTACACTTAACGAACACACATATAGAACAGCTAAATTAGCTGCCGGAGCAACAAAACAGGCTGTACAAGTGGTTGATGAAAATAAAACAAAAACAAGTTTTGCTGTTGTCCGTCCTCCAGGTCATCATGCTGAAACAAATACAGCTGGAGGATTCTGTTTCTTTAACAACATAGCAATTGCAGCAGAGTGGTTAGTTGTGAAGAAAGGATATAATAAAGTAGCAATAATTGATATAGACCACCATTTTGGAAACGGAACATCACACATATTTTATCATCGAAGTGATGTCCTATATCTATCGATACATGCTCATCCAATGTATTCATATCCTGGTTCTGGCTATCCGAATGAGATTGGTGTTGTTGAAGGAAAAGGGTATAATGTTAATGTCCCCCTCCTACCTGGATCAAATAGCTTCGACTGGTTACACTCGATGAACTTCTCAGCCGAAATAATTAAGCAATATGAACCTGAGATTTTGTTAGTTTCAGTTGGATATGATGCATTAGGAGGAGATCCTGTAGGGGTATTGAATCTCACACCAAATGCTTTTGCAGGAGCTGGGTTTTTACTTCACAAATTAGCAAATGAAACCTGTGATGGTAGAATTGCTTGTACCTTGGAAGGAGGATACAAAATAGACCAACTAAAAGAAGTTAATAATAAATTTCTGAAAGGACTATTAGGAAAAAAACCACCTATTGTTGATAATGCTTTAGAAACTACGATGTCAGATTATACGATAAGTATGCTAAATCAGGTTAAGAAGGAACATAGAAATTACTGGAAATTCTGAATTTAGCATAAAAACTATGGGAATAATTTTTTAAATAGCTGTTTTTTTCTTTTCTTTATGTCTGTTGTTGAAGAAGTTGAATTGGAGACAAAAACCTCTCTAAAGAATGTTTTTGCTTGGTCATTATACGATTTAGCAAATACAGTCTATTCAATGGTTATTGTCTCTTTGATAATTAACGACTACATCCTGATCATTGGTCAGAAAGAATATGGTCTAAGTTTCGGTAGAGTTGAATTAATCTATGGAACAGTAATCTTGGTTGTACAACTGATTATTGCTATAGGAATGCCGATTGTAGGAGCACTGAGTGATACAGTGGGTAAAAGAAAACCATTTGTTATAGTTCTAACAGGTGTAATTCTTTTATTTGCGAGCTTACTCGGTTTAACACACAGCCTTTGGCTAGTTCTGCTCTTATATGTAATTTCTAATATGGCATATCAGTGGAGTCTTGGATTCTATGATCCAATGCTTCCATTTATAGCAGCTCCAAAAGATGCTGGTAAAGTAGGTGGATTTGGTGTCGCATTCGGATACTTTGGTACAATTATTGGTATTGCAGTAATGATGGTTTTACAAGGATTCTGGGGATCTGCTAATGCTGATCCTGATTCGATTACAGCTGCTGGCAACCTAATGCTTAAACCACTAGAATACGGCTACTATGATAAAGCTATTACGTTTGCTATAGCTATGGGAATATTCCTGATATTTGCTATTCCGTTTATCTTTGTGAAAGAAAGACAAAAGAAAGGAACTCGACCACCAGTTGGTAAGTTAATCAAGAAGTCATTCTCCCAACTAGGTGAAACTTTCAGAGACATTCGAGGACACAGAGAGATGTTCAAGTTTATCATTGGATATTTCCTAGTAGTTGAAGTTGCGAATGTAGTTGTACTAAAAATGTACCTAATTGTTAGATACGGTTTGGGTATGGATCCTGGTTTTTCACAGATATTCATTATCATTGCAACGGTATCAGCTGTAATCTTTACTTACCCTGTAGGTATGTTCGCTGATCGAAAAGGAGCTAAAAACACATTCATTTTGGTTTGCGGTATTTGGTTTGCAGCATTAACCATTTCAGTTATAGCTTCTGTACTTTGGTATCCTATTGCTGTTCCTTCAACTTTTGGTGGTGAAGGTGGATGGACATTTCCATTCATTATGGTTCTAGTAATGGGTCTTCTAGCAGGTCCAGCTTTAGGTGGTACATGGGTAGCTCAAAGATATATGATAATTGAACTGGCACCAAAAGAGAAATTCGGAGAATACTTTGGTTTCAGCAAACTATCTGGAAAAGTTTCTGCATCACTAGGACCTTGGATTTGGGGTCTTATAATGGGACTTGAAGCAGTTCTGTTACTAAATAACGTCTATGCTATAGCAATAGCAGTTATTGGTGCGATAATGCTTGTGGGTCTTGTTGTGATACTCTTCGTTAAACCTAAGAAACAAATACTCATAGAAGAAGGAGTAATTACGGAAGCATAAAAAAATACTCTCCTTCCCTTTTTATTTTTTAAATTACCAACAAAAACAGTTTTAATTTCTCTCTCTTTAACATTAATGATGTCAGAAATAAGTAAAGTTCCCAATGACGTTCTCGATCAATTGTTTAAGTTAATCATAGGAAGAAAAAAAGAACTTCAACTCATGATCAGAGCTGTAGAGAAAGGATTACCAATCATTATTGAAGGACCTGTGGGAACAGGAAAGACAGAAATGGCAAAAGCTTTAGCTAGCTGTTTAGACAGGATGTTTATTCGTGTTGATGGGGATGACAGTCTTACATCAATAAAATTGAAAGGATGGTATGATCCTCCACTTGTGATTGAAAGAGGATTTTCTCGAGAAACTTTCATTCCAGGCCCTTTAACACAAGCTATGGAAGAAGGAGGAATATTCTTTTACAATGAGGTAAATCGTGCTCCTTCCGAAACAATCAATGCAGCATTGACAGCTTTAGATGAGAAGCTAATCACAATTCCACAACTTGGTGAAATTAAAGCGAAAGAAGGATTTGTAACAATTTTCACTTACAACCCTCAAGATACTGTTGCAACAAATCCATTGCCTAAAGCATTCTATGATAGATGTATTTGGATTCATGTAACTCATCAATCCTTGGAAGAGATGATGAAAATCGTTGAGCTCAGAACAAGAACTGACGATAATCTTCTAAACACTATCTCCAGTGAGATTGTTCAAGCTACGTTGAATCATCCAGAGTTAGAAAGTGGGTCAACTGTGAGAGGAGCGATCCAACTTATGGAACTTTTAGCTCCTCATGAACAAATTGTTGAAGATGAATTATTAGATAAAGCAATCTCTGTCCATTCTAGGAAAATTAGATGCAAGACAACTAGTAGAAAAGACGAGTTAGAAATAATAGAGGAAATTGTTTCTAAGGTTCTTTCAAATCTTGAAGATAATCGGATTATACGAAAAAAAGAGTAATAGGTGACCCTTCGTCTTCAATAATAGGGGATGAACCTTTTCTAAGCTTTCCTTCAAAACATGCAGGTCGTATGACTATAAATGAGATTCATTTAGAGTTAGGGAAGCAGAGAGAAGACATCTCAAAAATAATTGAACTAGCTGAAAAAGCAGCTAATGAGAAAAATTTGGAGGGATTGAGATTAATCGCTACAAATTATCCTGTGATTGTTGCAAACATATTGAACAATATGGAATTAACTGACCTAATTCTTGATCAATTAAGCGGTGAAGATCTTATCCAACTCTATTCAAGAACAAAGAAGAGTTTGGATTTTAAGATCAGAAAGCTGATGCTTGATAAGCTTATTCCATTCATTACTGAAAAAGCTAAATTAATCTATAAACGTGGCATCTCTTCTGCTATTTCTCGCTATGTAGATTATGAACCAGGGGATACTTGGCAGATTGAAATGACCTTAGAGAAAATGCTTTCTCTTGGAAAACTATCTCCTGATTATGAGAGTATTGTTGTTAAAGAACCATCAAAAATTAAGAAAAGTATAGTAATTTGTATAGATAAGAGTTTAAGTGTTTTACAGCTAATTCACCAAATTGTTCTTGTTGCAGCTGTTCTATCACTATCTGTAAAAAAGGAGAATTTTGCAATCATTGATTTTGATTCCAATGCACATGTTCTGAAATCAATGACAGATGGATTACATCCTGAATCTATTGTTGAATTAATACTTAATATTGAAAGTGGAGGTAAAACAAATCTAGAAGAAGCACTAGTTCTTGCAAATAAACAGCTGTCTCAAAGTACATCAAGAAAGAAAGTAATTTACCTAATTAGTGATCTTGAGAGAACAGTTGGAAGGGATCCCTTACCAGAAATACACCGAATCCCAGACTTAAGGGTAGTTTATGCAAGAACCTTCAGAAGAGTTTCCTTTGTTGATGAAGTATTATCTCTTCCTAATGTAAAGATGGATGAACTAAATCAGAATTCTGATCTCGTCGAACTAACTTCAAGTCTTATCAGTTAATTCAGTTTTCTTCTTCTTTCTGTGCTCAAGAAATGCTAAAGTTTGATCTGTTAGAATCAAGAGTACCCCTATTGCATCAAGGATTCCACCTTCAATCAATGCTTGATTTCTATGAATTATATAGTCAATAGAAATACTTGCTTCATAGATGAATGATTCAGACACATTCCATTGATCAATTAACGTAATGAGATATACTGGAGATATTTCTTCAGTCTCATTCAAGATAATGGTCAGACCCTCTTCATTACTAGCTCCAAATATTTGTTCTAAGTAAGTGCTATTTCCTTTTGCATCATTTACTTCTGCATTGTATTCTTGAATCAACTGTTCATAGGTTATGTTTCCATCATAGTAGTTCAACGTCATATTATCGAAATTCGTAAAGAATTCACTGAATGTAGAATTGTCTGTCATCATTATAGTAGTGTTATACAAAACAATTCCAACTTCACTTTGAAAATGAATCTGTGCTGTTGCTTGAGGTTTGTTTTCGAAAGCAATTCCTAATGTTGGATCAAAAAAAGATAATGTATTAACATAATCAGAAGTCATTTCATAGCTCATTGTTCTTTCTTTTCCGATAACAGGTCCTAAAATTAAACCTAAAACTAGAATGAAACCTCCAAGAAGTGAAAGCTGTCTTTTTATTCTACTCCAAATTAAAGAGAGAACATTAACAAATTTCTTCCTTTCTTTTTTCGTTTTTCCCTTTCGTTTAGTAAAAATCGGAACGAGGATTACTACAATCCAAGTTATTGCAAGTAATATTTCAACCGATAATTGAGAAATATAGATATCAAATGTATTTCCTAACAAGGATTCTCTTTCTTGTTGAGTTAGATTGATGAAAAAGATTCTTTGTCCTTCATTGAATGAATATATCTCCCAGTCTGGATAGATTCCTAACAGAGTTAATGGAAAGAACAACCATGATTGGTTCTCAAATCGTAAAAACACTGATACATCGTAAAGGTTTGTGTTAATTGGCCAGAATAGAAGACTTGGTCCCCAGCTTAAATCCAGAAAGATATGGAGAATCCACATGATAGAAGCTAGTTTGATGAATCTTATTGTTTTTTGTCCACTAGTTTCAACATTTTCAATCTTATTCTCAAATCTTTCAATAACCAGCATTGATAGCAAAATGAAGGAAGGAATGATTAAACTGTGAGTATAGGATCGATGGTAACCAAAGAATATATCTAGATCAGCTAAAGCTGCAAACAAATTTATGAGGATAAATTCCCATCTGTGGTTTTTATAATATTCTTTATTTTTCCTGGAAAGGAGTAACCATAAAGCTAACCCTTGCAATGTGAAATGAGTAGTTGTATATGCCATACGATTCACCAAAGCGAATTATTTGCTAATTATATATTTCTTTGTTCTATTTAGTAGTTTTTATTATGTTTAAATGTTACTGGAGATATTGAAGGATAAAAATGTTGATAGGACCATTCAATATTTATATAAAAAAAAGAATCAAAATATAAACATAATTAATAATAAGAGTGAAATAAAATGGCTCTAGCAGAGTGGATATCATTGGTAAGTTTTATTGTTGCCCTTTTTGGATCAGTTTTGGGCTTGGTCAATATATGGTATATAAGAGAAAGAACAAAGGCTAAAGGACCAAAAATGAACATTCCTTATATTGAATTCGATGAGATTACGGAGAAGAAAGCTGAAACAGGAGTAACTATTAATGTTCTCTTTCAAAATGTTGGGGATAGAATGACTTTCTTAGTAATAAAAAGAATAACAATAAAAAAAGATATAGATGAAGAAGTTCGAAAACCTGTTATTCTTCAACCAGAAATAGATGAAGAAGGTTTAATGTTTCCTCCTCAATCACAGAAGGTTAAAAAGTTTGACATTAAAATTCCTCTATCAAGAGATAATTTAATAGATTCAGATGTAATGATACATACAATTTTCACGGATCATATAGGCAATCTTTTGGAAAAAGGATGGAAATTTGAGATAGACTCAGAATTAGTAGGAAATTTAGTTTATGTTTGGAAGAAGGAAAAAATCCTTAAAAAAGAACAAAAAAGGATAGATTTTTCAGAAAAAAGCATTGAACAAACATCATTTAAGGTAGAAGAAGATATTGACAAAAAAAAATGAAGGATGAATCTTCCAAAGAAAAAGTTTAATTTATAAGTCCAATGACCAAAAGAAACTTTCGGTTACGCCGCAGTAGAAACGGATTTAAACGAATGATCAGTAAAATTTGAAAAAATCTTTTCTATTTTTTCAATCCTCAAGATCTACTCAAACAATCAAATACTCCCTTGTTCAGAGAGAATAAGTCTTTGGAATATAATAGAGAACAGATGGATAAAACATATGAGAATGTGATAATATGAAATTTTCCGGGAATATAACCTATTTAATTGAATATTATGTTTTTATACTAATATTTCTTTATATTTATTGAACATAGTAAATTATTAATTACGAAGTAAGACTTATTACCTCATTAAAAATAAGAAACGTAGTGTAATTGGGTAGCAGAAAATGGACGACTTAAATATTGACAGATTCAGAGATTTCTTCCAAGGATATCAAGATGAGAGTGGAAGATTTGTTTACATTGAACAAATTCAGAGAATGTCCTTAGAGGGGCTAACAACTCTTGTTGTCGATTATGATGATTTACTTCGTTTTGATCCTGAAATAGCAGGACGATTAAGAAAAGATCCAGAAATGAATATAGATCCTGAAATAACCATCAAAGAAGCAAATGCAGCTTTAGAAGAGGTTCTGAAAATCGAAGATAGAAGTTATGTTATGGAAACTATCAAAAGAAAAGAAACATTTCATGTCCGTTTTTACAATATTCCCACTCAAGTCGACTTACGTCAATTAAGAGCAGTTCATCTTGGACATTTCATTGCGATTGAAGGTATTATCATTAGACAAAGTATTGTCCGCCCTCTTCTAGTTGAAGGGAGATTTAGATGTAGAGTTTGTGGAGAACCTCAACCACCCTTACTACAAGAAGAAGGTATTTACAGAGAACCAAGTTTCTGCTCAAATCCTGAGTGTGGAAAGAAAGGTCCATTTAGTTTAATTGTTGAAGATTCTATTTATACAGATTTTCAATCTGTTACAGTTCAAGAACGTCCTGAAACACTTCCTCCTGGACAAATTCCAAGATCAGTTCCAGCTCGATTAGTCGGTGATTTAGTAGATGATGTTCGAGCTGGAGATAGAGCTATGGTTTCTGGTATTCTCAAAATGAAGAAAGCTGAAAAAAGAGGTAAGTTAGCAACATTTGATCCTTGGTTAGATGTGAACTTCATTTCTTCTCGAGAGAAAGAATATGAGGAAATTGAAATTGATCCAGAAACAGAACAACAGATTATCGAACTATCAAGAGATCTAAGCATCCATCGTAGAATTATTCGTTCAGTTGCACCATCTATTTATGGAATGGAAATTATAAAAGAAGCTCTAGCAACTGTTCTCTTTGGTGGAGTATCTAGAGAAACTCCTGATGGAATGAAACAGAGAGGAGACTCAAATATTCTTCTTGTTGGAGATCCAGGTGTTGCGAAATCTCAGCTTCTACAATTTGTCTATAGACTAGCACCAAGAGGTCTTCTTACTTCAGGAAAAGCAAGTTCTGCTGCAGGTCTAACAGCTGCAGTGTTGAGAGATCCTGATACAGGAGAATTTGCACTAGAAGCTGGAGCTTTAGTCCTTGGAGATCGAGGTGTTTGTTGTATCGATGAATTTGACAAAATGAATCCTGTTGATCGATCATCAATACATGAAGCGATGGAGCAACAAACAGTCAGTATAGCGAAAGCAGGTATTGTTGCTCAGCTAAATGCACGAACTGCAATTATTGCAGCTGCAAATCCTCGTTTTGGTCGTTATGAAGATACTCGTCCTCCTGTAGAAAACATCAATTTACCTCCAACTATTCTTTCTAGGTTTGATTTGTTATTCGTCATAAAAGATGAACCTAATGAAGACATTGACAGGAAAATGGCAAGACACATTCTTGAACTTCGAAGAGGACATGTAATAGAAGACACTGAACCTGTTATCTCGATGGAACTTTTAAGAAAATACATCAGTTATGCTAAACAACATGTTCAACCCGCATTGACAGATAGGGCAATGGAAAGAATTGAAGAGTATTATTTAGATCTAAGAAAAGAGTCTGACGAAACATCAGCAATCGCTATTACACCAAGATATCTAGAAGCAATAATTCGTTTATCAGAGTCTCAAGCTCGGATGGCATTGAAAGAGGATGTTACCATTGATCATGTTGAAGCTGCTATTAGCCTACTTGAAAGATCCTTAGAACAAGTAGCAAAAGATCCTTTGACTGGAAAGGTTGACATAGATGTGTTTCTATCTGGAACCACAAAAAATATGCGAACTAAGATGTCAACAATTATTGATATAATCAAAGAAGAATCAATGAAAAGCTCTACAGATGTAGTAGCAGTTCAGAAGCTAAAAGATATAGCTAGAGAGCAAAATATTGAAGATGATTTTGTAGATAGACTGATAGAGCAACTGAAGAAGAGTGGTGATATCTACTCACCAAGAGATGGTTTTGTAAGATTGGTTTAAACCCTTGTTGATGTCTAATGAATGTTGATGATCTTCCTATTCCTCAATCTGTAAAAGAGAAGCTCAAGGAAGATGGAATAAACAGCTTATATCCTCCCCAAGTTGACGCTGTCAATAAAGGACTTTTCAAAGAAAATAACTTGGTAGTAGCTATTCCTACTGCATCAGGCAAAACGTTGATAGCATTACTTGCTAGCTTAAGAGCAATTGAAGAAACAGGTTTGAAGACACTTTATTTGTCCCCTTTACGAGCTTTGGCTTATGAGAAGTATGTTGAATTTCGCTCTTATCTTGAACCCTTAGGGAGGAGAACAATTCTACTAACTGGAGATTACGATACAGAAGATAATAATGCAAGATATGCTGATGTGATAATTGCTACCAATGAGAAAATAGATTCAGCTATAAGACATCAAGCAAAATGGATCAACAAAATTGGATTGGTTATATCTGATGAGGTTCACCTAATAAACGACTCTTCTAGAGGTCCAACACTAGAGGTTGTTATAGCTCAACTTAGGAAGATGTGCGATGCACAAATTTTAGCTTTAAGTGCAACAATAAAAAATGCTGACCAGATCGCAAGATGGTTAGGAGCTGAACTAGTATCCAGTGATTGGAGACCTGTTAAGCTCAATGAAGGAGTTTTACATAACCAAACTATCACTTACTTGGGAGAGAAGAAAAAAACAATACCTACACGATACAAAAATAGTTTCAATAATCTCATCCACTACATTCTCAGTCAAAAAAATCAAGCACTAATTTTCGCAACAACTAGAAACATGGCAGAATCCACTGCAAGAAATCTTGTTTCACTTGTTTACAAAACATTGGGAAAAGAGGAACTACAGCAATTGAATTCAGCTGCTAATGAAATTCTCAATACTGGAGAACAAACCAAACAATCGAAAGGTTTAGCTGATTTAGTTAGAAAGGGTGTTTCTTATCACCACGCAGGTTTAAACACAGCTCAAAGAAGAATTGTTGAAAGAAACTTTAAGTTAGGGTACATCAAGATGTTGAGTGCAACTCCCACCTTAGCAGCAGGGATAAATTTACCAGCTAGATACGTCATTATCAAAAGTATTTATCGTTATGATGTTTCACTTGGAAGTTATCCAATACCTGTTTTGGAATTTAAACAACAAAGTGGAAGAGCTGGTCGTCCTCAATATGATAATGAAGGGGATGCAATAGTGATTGCAAAAAATGAATACGACGCTGAAGGACTCTACCATATGTACATTGAAGCTGAAACAGAAGACATCGAATCCAAAATAGCAGCAGAACCAGCATTAAGAAGAATAGTCTTAGGTCAAATTGCAACAGAAAATACTCAGACCATGGAGGAGCTTGTAGATTTTATGAGTCAAACTTTTTATGGTTATCAACAAGATGCGTCAGCATTAAGTTCAGTACTCAAAAAAGTCCTTAGCTTTCTACGAGAGGAAGGGTTGATTGTAAATGATCCAGAGTATTTGTTAGCTACAGGTTTTGGAAAGAGAGTTAGCCAGCTCTATATTGATCCTTTAAGTGCAATAATTATTCGTAAAGGCTTGCAGCGCGCAAATACAATTGCTCCTCAGCTACTTACAGACATAAGTATCTTGCATCTTGTATGTTCAACTCCTGATGTCAGATTTATTACAGTAAGAAAAGACGATCAAATTAATTTGATAAATTATATCAGTGACCATGAGGATGAATTTCTGACTTCGTTACCTGAAACTTCCTTTGATTTAGAGCTATTCATGAGTCATATGAAAACAGCTCTTATTTTGAAAGATTGGATTTCTGAAACACCTGAAGATGCAATGCTTGATAGATACAATGTAGGAAGTGGAGATATTTATTCTGTTGTTTCGAATGCTGAATGGTTGCTTTATGCAACAAGTGAACTAGCTAAACTGCTAAAGTATTCAGATATTTCAGAAAAGGCATCAGTTCTACATAACAGAGTCATTAATGGGATAAGGAATGAATTAGTTAATCTTGTTCAGATTCCAGGAATTGGTAGAGTTAGAGCTAGATTGCTATTCAAAAATGGCTTCAAAACACAGGAAATACTTAAGCAATCAAATCCTAATGAGATTCTCAAAATACCAGGTTTTGGAAGAGAATTGGTTCGAGCTATTTTTACATTCTTATTGGGAGACGAATTTACAGATGAGGTTTTAGGCCCAGTAAAGAAAGAAGAAGAGGAAATTACTGAAAGTGTTGAATTTTCCAGACCTCAAAAATCGTTAGACGACTTTTTTGGAAATTAATCAATACCTTAAAAAACTTTCATCAAATTATTAGAACGATAAGATTGGCAGAAGATAATCTATTACTTGATGAACTCGATCGTATTCAGTATGATTATGAAGAGATGGATATTACAGTTAGGTGCATGAAATCTCTAGATGAATTTGATGTAGGAAATAAGAAAATCAAATTGGTCAAGGGTATTAAAATAAAGATACCATTCTGGATAGCTCTGCATCTAAAAGAGGAAGAATATGTAGAGATAGAAGATTTAATTGAATTTGACATTTCTAAGGTTCATGGATTATCTCTTGATGAAAGTAAAAATTTTGAACTTCAAAAGATAAGCAACTTCTTCTATGTCTCGATGAAACAATCTTTTGAGGAAATTGCAGAAAAACGTAAAACTGTCCCATATAGTCAGCAGAAAAAGATAGAAGTAGAACTAAGAAACCTAATGAAAATGAGGTTGGGTAAGATAATCAAGATTGCTGAAAAAAGTAGAAACATAACTACTACAACAAGAAACTTTTCTCCAGAAGAAAAATGGTTGTACCAATTTATTTCCGAAGCTATTGAAAAGTGGAAAAAGATGGTTAAATTTCCAGAAGACTGAAGCTTTAAACTGATTTGGTAAAACTTAAAACAAATGTTAGTGTAGGGTTAACATGCCTAAGTATATTTTCATCTGTGGCGCATTAATTTCTGGTCTTGGAAAGGGAGTAGTCACTTCTGCAATAGGTAAAAACTTACTAGTCAGAGGAAAAAAGATCAATGTTATCAAAATAGATCCTTATCTGAATATAGATGCTGGAACAATGAATCCATATGAACACGGAGAGACTTATGTAACAGCTGATGGGTCTGAAATTGACATTGATTTTGGTCATTATGAACGTATGTTAAATTTAGAAATGAGAGGAGATCAGAATATCACAACAGGGAAAGTATACGATTCTGTTATTAAGAAAGAGAGAAGGGGAGATTATCTTGGAAAAACAGTTCAAGTTATCCCACACATCACTGATGAGATCAAACAACAGATAAAACTAATATCTGACAGAGATCCTGAATTAGATGTTCTAATAATTGAGGTTGGAGGAACAATAGGAGACATTGAAAGTCAACCATTTCTAGAAGCCATACGTCAATTGAGAAGAGAGACATCAAGCGAGGATACTCTACTTGTTCTTGTAACTTATATCATGGAACCTTCAAATCTAAAAGAGCAAAAAACCAAACCTACTCAGCATGCGGTGCGAGAACTTCAATCATTAGGATTAAATCCTGATATCATCGTTTCAAGAGGTGCGAATTCGTTAACAGAAAAATCAAAAGACAAGATTGTTATGTTTTGTAATGTACCTGGAAATGCTGTGTTTTCACTACCCGATTTACCATCAGTCTTGGAAGCTCCTATCTTTCTTGATAAACAAGGATTTGGTTCTACACTAAATTTGATGCTTCGTTATGAAGATCTAACTGCAGATTGGTCTGAGCATGAAAGACTTTTGGAAAAACTTACTTCAGATAAGAAAACAGTTCATATCGCTATTACAGGAAAATACACTGAACTTGCTGATTCTTATATCAGTGTTAAAGAAGCAATAAAACACGCTGCAGCACACAATGATGTTAATGCTGTGGTTACTTTTGTTTCAACGGAAGAATACGAAGAAAATCCTGAGAGGATTCATGAATTGAATAAATTTGATGGAATCTTAGTACCTGGAGGATTTGGATCTAGAGGAGCTGAGGGAAAAATAGCTTCAATTCAGTATGCACGAGAAAACAACATCCCATTCCTTGGTATATGCTATGGTTTTCAATTAGCTGTTATTGAATATGCAAGAAATATCTGTGGATTTGACAGTGCAAACACAACTGAAGTTGATCCTGAATCTCCATATCCTGTTATTGATCTCCTTCCTGAACAGAAAGACGTTACTGATTTAGGTGGTACAATGAGGTTAGGGAAACATCTCATTCTTGTTAGTCGTAACACAAAGTTCGAAAAAATCTATAATTCCACTGAAATATCTGAACGTCATAGACATAGGTATGAAGTAAATCCAGACTTCATTGAGAAACTAACTCAAAAGGGCTTAGTTTTTTCAGGATGTTCTGAAGATAAAAGACGAATGGAAGCTCTAGAATTAGAAAATAATGATTGCTTTATTGCTACTCAATTTCATCCCGAATTCCAATCTCGTCCTGACAAACCTTCTCCCCCCTATTTTGAATTCTTAAGAGCCGCAACGTCAAGATCAGAGCAAAAATAGGCTAAATTTTGCATTTAGTTAATATAGGGAAAAATAAATGATATATTAGTGGTAGAAAAAATGGGAGCCCAAGACAAGATTGGTGAAGCAATCGATAATATATCTCAAAAGATTCTGAAATATAATGAGAATAGGAAATTGTTTCAAGATTTATTTAGAAGAGTTAAGAAAAGTCTGAATCCTTCAGATTTTCCCGAACCATTTGGGATAACAACTACTGACGTTTCTTTTACAACAAAGGTTCAAGATGCTAATGTAGATGGTCTAAAAATTGCAGGGGTAGATGGCGGAGTTGTTCATAAATCGCTGAACTATTTTGATATAGCACTAATAAGAGCTGTTGGAGTGTTATTTTTACATCAGAAGGAGAGTAAACCAATTGTCAGATACTTCCCAGAAGAACAACCATTTCCTGATATATTGACTAGTATTGAACCTTTATCTATAAATGAAATAGATACTTTGATATCAATTTGGCGAATGCAAAAAGAGATTCGATGTGGTATTTCTCTTATTGAAGAGGATCAACCTGACTTAATCATTTTGGATGGTTCTGTTCTTCCTGTAGTTGAACTCAGACAAGTAATGCAAAGTGAATTCCTTTCAAACCAATACAAAAATTTGAAAACACTTTATCGGAAATTATATACTTTATGTCAGAAGAATCGAACTTCCTTATGTGGAATAGTTAAAGACTCACGCTCTGCAATTTTAACTTCAAAGTTATCTGCTTTGTTACCACATCTATCTAAAATGCAGGGATTTGAAAGATTATTGGAAATTGATTATCGGTTGATTGTTAAACAGCTTAGGGATACAGATTTGCTTTATCAAGTTCTAGATACAAACGAGAGAACATTCGAGTTTCTGCTCTCAAATTTCAATGATGATACAGACAAGGATCTTCCTAATTTCAATATTCATTGTTTCTATCTAAAAACAGTAGAATTTGATACCCCTTTACGAGTAGAGTTCCCGTTACTATTCTCTAATGCTCAGAGTCAAACTGAAAAGATTTCTTCTCTTGTTAATTCTGTTTCAAGATATAATCCTGAATATGGGATTCCCAGTGTTATAATTGAAGCAGATGCAAGAGCAAGATTACAAGAAACAGATGCAGATATTCTAGTTGATGAAATTGCATCGAAAATTGGATATAGTAGTTACTCTCTACAAAAGAGAAGAAGTAGAGTCCCATTTAAGACAGGTTGATAAAAATGGCTAAAATAAGTGTAGGTATAGTAATAGTTGCTGAAGATAATTCTCCAAATCCTTCTGAATTTAGTTTTGTTTTAACAAAGACTGAAGATGAATTTAGACTTCAAACGGGAATGTATGTTATAGTCCCTACAATGGAAGGTGATGTTATAGCTTCAGTCTCAGATGTGTTCAAAACAAACAGATATTTCTCTTCCCCATCAGCTGTTAGAGCATATGAAACAAGCGGAAAAACATTAGCTTCAATATTTCCGGCTGACAGATGGGAACATATTATTGCAAAAGCAAAACCATTGGGGATTATCTCTGATATTGGGATACAAAGGTTGTTATTCCCTGTATCACCAGGTGAAACAGTTTACATTCCTGATTCAAAAGTACTAGTAGAATTTCTAGGTCTAGAAAAAACAAATGGTCTGGATCTTGGTTTTATTCAGCAACATGAAATCAATGTTAAATTAAATCTAACACGTTTTCTGCAGAAACATGCTGCAATATTAGCTATTTCAGGAGCTGGTAAGTCATACACTGTTTCAGTTATCTTAGAGGAGTTACTCTCCAGAAAACAAGAACAAGGAAGAGTTGCAATGGTTCTATTTGATATTCATGGAGAATACAAAGGATTAGGAGATGAAAAATCACCATTTAGAAAAAATGTTGAGATCTTCCCTGGAGCTGTTATTCAATTCGCTACACCATCTTTATCTTCAAGGCAATTTTCTATTTTCCAACCACAAATCACTTCAGTTCAAACAAGAGAACTATCTCGAATCAAGAACAAATTATACAAAGAAAAAATAAAAGCAGGAGAGAGTTACTCAATCTCTGATATTATAGCAGAACTAGAGAAGGATGAAGAAATCAATCCTCGCAGTAAAGAAGCTCTAGTTGGTTGGTTATATTCTCTTGAAGAAACAAGGCTTTTTGGTGATGGTGAATATCCATCACTTCAAGATATATTACAACCTGGTAAACTAGTCATTTTTGATTTAAGTGAATTTACAAGTCTTAAGCTTAAACAGATGATTGTTGGATATATTCTTTACAGAATATTTGATCTTAGAAAGAAGAATCAGGTTCCTCCAACTACTGTAATATTAGAAGAAGCCCATCAACTGGCACCAGACGCAAGGTTAGAATTAGCAATTTCAAAATCCATTATCGAAACTATTGCACGTGAAGGAAGGAAGTTCTTTACTTCTCTGATACTAATAAGTCAAAGACCTGTTAAGCTATCAACTACAGCTCTAAGTCAATGCAATACGCATATAGTGATGAAGATTCTAAATCCATATGATTTGGATTTCATTGGTAGAGCTTCTGAGGGATTAGATAGATCCACTCTGAATTCAATAACTGGTTTGGGTGTAGGAGAAGCTGTAATAGTAGGAAATGCAGTCAATCATCCCATCTTCGTGAAAATTCGTGAAAGAAAAACCAAAACTATGGAAACTCTGAATCTCGAGGAATCAGCAAAAAGTTATGAAGTTTGAATTAGAATTAAAAAGATTCAAATTTAATTAGAATAAATGCAAAGTTATTCTAATCTATGAATCCCTTGTTATGAAAAACTTTTTAAATATTGGTCATCCCCTCGATTCATACAATTTAGTATGGTGAACAATATGAGCAGTATTCCCATCAATTCGCTAAGAAAAGTAATAGGACAATACATTATCATTCGATTGAAAGACAATGTGAAATATAAAGGAAAACTAGAAAGTTTTGATCAGTACATGAATTGCCACTTAAGTGATGCAATTGAAATTATAGCAGATGAAGAAGTCTCTAGATATGGGAATATTTTTGTTAGAGGAAATAACATCTTATTAGTACAATTATCTACTAATGATCTTTGATCTATTCTTCCTCTTCCTCATTACTATCATATATTTTTTCAGCTTTTCTTTCTCGAGCTAATTTCTCTTCATATTCAGCTATTTCTTGTTTCCTTTCTTTTCGATATTCTTCTAGTAAATTATCTAAGAAATGCTCTTTCTTTTCAATTGTTATTTTTTCTATTACTTCTTTTGCTTTACTCAGAATAGCATTCAGATCTTTTTCTTTGATAATAGCAATCTCATCAGTTCGTATAATCTCTACATCCGAAGGATCTGCTACAGGAAGTTGAGCTTCATTTAATTTCATTTTTGCATAATATGAAAATTGATCAATTTTGCCAATAATAGCCTTGATTTTGTATGAAAGAAGTTTTTCAGCTGTTTGTCCCCCCCCTCCTGTTGTGTCAAGGATGTATACAACATCCCCAGGACCTAAACTATAAGATTTTACAGTTTTTTCTATTTCATCTTGAGTGAACTTACTAATTACTTTAATTGGGATCCATCCTTTATGACCTCTAAGTAAGGCAACATTTTTCAGATCTTCATTTCTATCCTTAGACCTGTCCAATTCTTCTTCAAGCTGCTGAACTTTTTCTCGAAGGAAGGAAACTTGATTTTCTTTTACAAGATACATCTTTTCTCTTTGGATATTTTCCACATACTCTGTTTTTCCTTCTTCAAGCTTATTTGTCAGGTAGTCAAGTTTGTCATCTAGTTCTCGCAGTTCTATGTTTAAATCACTATTTTTCCCCCTTTCCCAATCTAGTTGTTCTTGAAGAGCTTCGATTTGTTTTTGCATTTCTTCCAATTCAGGAGGGGCTCTTTTTTCAGGTTTAACTAGCTTGATTGGTTCAGGAGAAACCTTCTTTTCCTCTTCAAGCAGCTGGTCTATTTCTTTTGTTGCATCTGCAAGGGTTTTTCCTTTGACTAGTAAATCTTTAATCTCATCTCGCAGAGATTTATCATAATTATTGAAGTACTTTCTATCTATGTTTTCAAATTCACTTTTGAATTTGTTATATCCTTTGTATGCAGAAGCTAAAGAATCCCTCTGATGTGCATTCTTCAGTATGACTCCTTGTTGCATTGCTAGTGTTCGAGCGATTTCATTTTTTTCAGATACGGTCATGACACTTCTGGGGGTGTATAACCTAGCATTCAATGTAGATGCTATTTTTTCCACATAAGATGGGTAAGGATAAACATCAACACAAACTAAACTCGGTTTTCCTAGTTGTGCTATTTCTCGTATAATTTGTCCTCTACTAGCTTCTCTAAAACTAGAAACTTTCAGAACTTTACCATTTAAATTCAAAATTGATAATCCTACTGTTAACCCTGGATCAATTCCTACAATTAATCTGCGAAGTGATGATTTTTCTTTTACTTGTTGAGATAGGGGGATGAACTCTACTCGTTCTTTATTGACAGGATAAATGTTTACCCGACAAATCTCTCCCTTTTGTTTCTTGAAATTCTTGTAGATTTCAGAAATTGGAGCATATATACTAAAGACAACTTTGCTTGCACCATACTTGCTTTTTGCAGCTCTTTTATCAAAATCAAATCTTTTCTCAAGCAATTCGCTCTCTATTCTTTTTGCTTCTTGGTTCACTGTAGTATCCATTAGTCTGCTATATCGTTTTTGAGACCAACCTCCAGGACCTTTGGATTTCGTTCTGGAGACAACAATTTTTGATTCATTTTCAAAGGGTTCTACAAGATAACCTAACTTTTTACTTGCTAAAACAGCACAAGCTTCAGCAGCTGCAATAGGTGATAATTTTCCTGATATAGAAAATCCATGTTGTTTCATTAATTTAGGGAGAGAAGTATATCCGTGTAAAGGAGAACCTGTAACCTGAACTAGTTTCGAGCTTGGTAGCAATTGAAGACATAGATGGGGAATTTGTGAGGGGTTTTTGACAAGTTCATAGATGTTATCAACTGCGATAAAGGATGCTTGAGAACTTCTAACAATTCCTAATAATTTCTGAAGGTTCACTTTTTCGTATTTCTTGATAATCTCTTCTTTGTTAGCATCATAAACACAGACAGAATAATACCCCGCACTTGAAGGTGATGTTTGTGGGAGAATGTCGACCCCTATTACAATTAAGTCAGTCTCATTGATGTTAGTCAATCTTAGACCCCCATGATATAGTCTATTACAGTATCTTCTTCCTCAGTGCTTATAGACCATTTTTTACCAAAATAATCCAATAAATGAGTGAAGTCCCTGCGAAGGAGATTTTCAGCTTCTGGATGATCACTATCAACTGCCTGAGGAAAATCTATAAAGGTCATTCTATCTTTATTTTCATCATAAAGGATGTTATATTCTGTTAAATCAGCGTGAACAATCTGATATTTCTGATAGAGTGTTTTCGCAAATTCAATTATTTTTTCCAAAGTCTTGATTGGTTTTTTCAGATACTGTGCGTTTACCAGTTCTACACCATCAGCTATTTCCATCACTATAATGTGTCTATTGTAACCTAACAGCTTAGGAATAGGAAGTTTCTGATTTTGAAGACTAGATAGAATTTTGTATTCTCTTTTTGAGGAGATTTCTGCAATTGAGAAAATTGAGTATTGGAATTTACCTTTCAAGAAATCTCGTTTCCGTTTTATTTTTTGAAAACTTGCTCTTCCAGTTCTGTTAATCTTTAAGATCACTTCTTTATCTTCGAAGGTAACACCATAATAAATGTCACTCTCTTTTCCAACCCCTTTTGATCTTCCAACACCATATACTAATTTCTTTTCATATAGTGCATTTAATG
>JAEOTK010000009.1 GCA_016839875.1 Candidatus Heimdallarchaeota archaeon | reverse complement strand
GTGTAGATTTGGTTATTACTTGCCAGTTCAGAAATTAATTTTAGAAGATCTAGGCTATGACTTCAAGTTCGTTTGTTTAGATTATCTAAGACCTGGTGTTCTTCTTAACACTCTAAGAAAAGAAGTTGGAAATTGCAGTCTACTTCAAGCAATACGAGCATTCAGAATTGCATGGATAAAAAATCGTTTTACTGATTTAGTGGATAATATGTTATATAAATATCGGGCAATTGAAGTTGAAGAAGGACTATCTGAAAAAATTGCAGAAAAAGCATTTAGAGTAATAAAAGAAACAAAAGGTTTGCGTAACATTCGGAAATTAAGAAAGAGCATTCCAAAACTGTTCGAAAACAATATAGATATAATAAAGAACAATTCTCCTCTAAAAATTGCTATTTGCGGAGAATTATATGTTGTTTTTGAACCTTCTTTAAACTTGGAAATGCATAAGAGACTAAATAAAATGGGTATAATAACAAAGAATACAGTCTCTTTGCGTAGCTATCTCGACATAGGTCAGAAAATCAATCCTTTTAATAGGTCACCATTTAAGAAAGCAGTTAGGACAGCGAAACCCTATATAGAAAACAAATGTGGTGGGGAAACTTTGGAAAATGTTGGAGATATAATTCTTTACAAGAGGAAAGGTTGGGATGGGATAATTCATCTCTATCCTTTTACTTGTATGCCTGAAATTATAACAAGGAGCCTTGTTCCACAAATAAGTAAAGAACATGATATGCCTGTTCTTTCATTGGTTTTAGATGAGCATACGGGAGATGCAGGAATTCAAACAAGAGTTGAAGCTTTTGCAGATATGTTGCAGATAAGAAAAGAAAAGACTATTTTTTCATGAGCTTGGGAATAAATTTAAAATTGGTTGATTCCATCTTTCCCAGACAGTGATTTCTATGGCTATAAAGGAATTCAAGTATGAAGTTCCTGAGTTATCCAAAGGATATGCAGGTAAAACACTTCACATTGACTTAGAAACTCTTGAAATTAAGATTGAAGATGTAACTAAAGAGATGAAGGAAAAGTTTACTGGAGGAAAAGGTTTTGACCTCTATTTAATGTGGAAAAATCTTCCTAAAGATAAGAAAACTAAATGGAATGATCCTGATAATGTTTTATGTATTGCATCAGGACCTCTAGGTGGAACAACAAATTTTCCAGGATCTGGAAAAAGTATTGTGACTGCTGTTTCTCCCCTAACTGGACTAATCATTGATTCCAATGTGGGTGGTTATTTTGGTCCTTTTCTAAAATATTCTGGATTTGATGCTTTAGCAATTCAAGGAAAATCAGAGAAAGAAATTTACATTTATATAGATGGAGAAGAAGGGAAAATTGTTATTGAAGATGCTGAAGGTTTACCTTCTGATACTTACCAAATTGGAACAATTCTAACAGAGAACTATTGTGAAGAAGAGAGATACAAACGTGATATTTCTGTTGTATCTGCTGGTCCTGGAGCGGAAAACTCTCTTATGGGTTGTTTAAATTTCAGCTGGTTTGATCCAAGAAGAGGATATGTTAGATATAAGCAAGCTGGAAGAGGAGGAACTGGATCAGTTCTTAGAAACAAGAAGATAAAAGCTTTGGTGGTTAAGAAATTAGGGGTTACAACCAAGGGGAATAATCCAGATGATGATGAAACTCTAAAGGAAATAGGTAAGAAGCATACTAAAGAAATGGTTCAGCTTGATCCATCACAAAATGAGATGAGAATGATAGGTACCACTCACCTAATTCCAATAATGAATGAATATGACCTCTTACCAACTAAGAATTTCAAATACGGAAGTGATCCTCAATCAGAGAAAGTAGGAGGAGAAGTTTACAGACACCTCTTTGAAAAAGGTCCTGATCCTTGCTGGAAAGGTTGTGCTGTAGCATGCACTCATGGTGTAAAAGAGTTTGAACCTAGAACAGGTCCTTACAAAGGTCAAAAGGTTTCTGTGGATGGACCTGAATATGAAACAATTGCAGGTGTTGGGTCAAACTGGTATGTATGGGATCCAAATGACATCATCGAGATTAATTTCTACTGTGATGCTTATGGAGTAGATACAATCAGTATAGGAACTGGAATTGCTTTTGTAATGGAATGTTACGAATATGGTATTCTAAACAAACAAATTACAGGTGGTTTAGATCTTACTTGGGGAAATGTTGATGCGGCTTTAGAAATCATTCACCAAATGGCTAGAGGAGAAGGATTTGGTCTCATAGTAGGTCAAGGAGTAAGAAAGATGAAAGAACAATTCGCTAGAGAATTGGGTGCTGATATCAACTTACTAAATGATATAGGAATGGAATCAAAAGGATTAGAATTCAGCGAATATATGACCAAAGAGAGTTTAGCCCAACAAGGAGGATATGGTTTTGCACTTAAAGGAGCTCAACATGATGAAGCATGGTTGATATTCGAAGATATGGTAAGAGGAAATCTACCTACATTTGAAAAGAAAGCTGATGCTCTTTGGTGGTTCCCAATGTGGAGAACAAGCTTTGGATTACTGGGCTTATGCAAATTACCTTGGAACGATGTTGTTCCTGAAGATAACAGAGATTTTGCTACAGGCAAATTAAGAAAAGATGGAGCTTTTGTTCCTAATGATTTAGCTGATCCAGCAAAAATACCAGAACATGTTTTGAATTATGTAACATTCTTCAATGCAGTAACTGGAAAGGATATCAATTCAGTTGAATATATCAAAATGAGTGAAAGGGTTTACAATTTCCAAAGAGCATTAAATCTGCTGCTTATACCAGAAGGAGCTACATTTAGAGAAATGGATAGCATTCCTTATAGAGCAATGGGTCCTGTTACTGAAGAAGAATATCTTTCAAGAGAAGACCAATATTACTACAAGCAATTGAAAGACGAGATAGGTGTTAATCCTGAAGGAATGTCTATCAAAGAAAAGATGACAGCTATTCGACAGTACCGAGAAGAACGCTATGAAAAATTGAAGAATACTGTTTATGAGAGAAGAGGATGGACACAGAAAGGTGTTCCTACAGTTAAAAAAATGAAAGAGTTAAGTATGGACTTTCCTGAAATTGTTGAACTTCTTGAGAAGTATCAATAATCTTCTTTTTTCTTATTTTAGGGTAAATAATTATATAGGTTTATTAGTGCCTATTGCCGGTATTTGAGCAAGTAGGAGATTTCAATGAAAGGTATGGTGCTTTATCGTAGGAGATATGTTTTTCTTTTTATTATTATATTATTATCTCCATTAATTTTTTCTAATAATAATCAAACATTGATTGCTGATAACGAGTTACAAGAATTTCAGCTTGGGAATATTTCAGAACAGCTTGTTTTGGATATTACCGACAATTCTTTGGTAGAAGAGTTATTTGATGATCTTATACCTACTCAGCTTGAAGAAAGAAATATTGTTGGAGCAACTGCATCATTTGTCAAAGGTGGAGAATTAATATTCTCAAAAGGATATGGGTTAAGTAACAAACTCATCTCAAAACCTGTAAATGGAAATGAAACATTATTTAGAATAGGATCAGTTTCTAAAACCTTTACAGCAGTTGCTGTTTTACAGCTAGTAGAAGACGGTCTTTTAGATCTTGATGTTGATGTAAACAACTATCTAACTGATTTTGAAATTCCTGAAACGTATTCAAATCCCATCACAATAAGACATCTTTTGACTCATACAGCTGGTTTTGAAGAAACACCATATCCCGTGATATATAGTTCAATTTTAGAAGTTGATGATATAGAAGATATACTTGCAACAGGTATGCCGGATCGAGTTCATCCTCCTGGTGAAATAGTTGCATACTCAAATTATGGGTTAACGCTTGCAGGTTATCTTGTTGAAATAATGACAAGAAAGCACTTTGCAGACTATGTTGATGAAGAGATATGCATTCCCCTAGGAATGAATTCAACTACATTTATGCAACCTTTACCTCTCGATCTCCATGTTGAAATGTCAGAAGGATATGATAGTAATGAGGATGCAGGATTTTTTGAATTTATATCAGTTTACCCTGCAGGTTCTTGTAGTTCAACTGCAATTGATATGTCCAAATTCATGCTTATGCTTCTAAATAATGGAATATATAATGGAACAAGAATTTTGGAAAATTCCACAATAGAGATAATGTTAGGAGCTAATTTTGTATCACACGAAAAAATGCAAGGGGTTGGACTAGGTGTCTATGATATGGATGCAAACGGATACAATGTTGTAGGACATGGGGGAGATACAATATTCTTCCATAGTAAAATGTTTTTGATGCCTGATTATGATCTTGGAGTCTTTGTTTCATATAACAGTCGAAATGGAGTTTATGCTACAGCAGAGCTTTTCTATAAATTCATGGAAACATTCTTCCCATTTGATGATATTGAAATCACACCCTTGAAAAACTATAAACGTAGAGTAAATAGGTTTGAAGGATTTTATGTTACTACTAGAAGAACATATTCTGATAAACCACAAATTGAGGAAAAAGAATGGTTGTCTGATGGCTTCTATTTGAAAGCAAAACATGGTCATTTAGTTATAGAAGGAGTGAGTGGGATAGATTTTGTTGAAGTTGAACCACTTTTCTTTAGAGAAAGCTCTGGAAATTTTAGTTATTCAATTGCATTTTTTGAAGATGAAAAAGGGAGAATAACTCATCTTATTAGTGACTTATTCGGAGGAATTCTAGCTTTTGAGAAGACTCATATCTTATACTTTAGATCAGAACTTCATACAAGTACCATTATTGTAATAGCTGTACTCATGCTCTTTTCTTTAGCTTTTTGGGGAGTAAAAGGGATTAACAGAGTTGTGAAGAAAAAAGAAAAAGATCCTAAAATGAATAGAATTGCAAGATGGCTTGCTTTTGCAAATTTCAGTTTGCTTGGAATAATAGTTATAATCATGCAAATGAAGATTAACAATGATATAATACTGGAAATCGAAACCAATAAAGTATTCGGAGGATTATTGGTATTTCCTTACCTGTTTATTATTTCAACAATAGGTTTAATGGTTTTTGCAGGATATGCTTGGTCTGGATTCAAGGATGTAAAAAGAAGACCTTACTGGACAACTCCACACAGGATACACTACTCTATGTTCGCTTTGCTATCACTGGCAATTGTTGGATTACTTGCTTATTGGAAGATGCTAGGATTCTAAAAAAGTGTATTTTTGTTCTAGAACCTTCTGTATTTCTTTTTGCTGATAGTTTTACTAGGATTATCCTAACAGTTAAATATTGCACTTCTACATATTGTTATACTTGAAATGCTAGTATTGGGGTTCAAAAACTAGCTTTCTGGTTAAGGGGTAATCAAATGTTTGCATCATTATTTTCAAGAACAAAGATGGAAAAAAAGGCTAAAGTATTGATATTAGGATTAGCTGCCGCAGGTAAAACAACTCTAACAAAATATTTGAGACATGGAGAATTTGCAGAACAAACAATACCAACAATTGGGCAAAATATTGATTCACTAGAATTTGAAGGATGGAAAATCACAACAATTGATGTAGCAGGACAACAAGACTTTCGATTTCTATGGGATGCACATTATCCTGGAACATCCGCAGTCATATTCGTGATCGATGCAGCTGACATTGAACATCTTCCTGAAGCAAGAGATATTTTAAAATCACACGTTTTTAATAATCCACGACTTGAAAAAACTCCAGTTCTCGTGCTTGCTAATAAACAGGATCTTGTCGGAGCGGTTGAAGCACCTTTACTCATACAGCTTCTAGGTCTGCATCTTGACATGCAAGATAGAACATTCGCAGTGTTTGATTCTAGCATTCTTCATGGTAGTGGAGTGATTGAAGCTTTCACTTGGATTGTTAATCAATTAGAAGCAAAGAAATAAGTTTTTTTTACTCATTTTCTAATATCTGTTTTTTCATTCTTTCATAATACTCTGTCATTCT
>JAEOTK010000397.1 GCA_016839875.1 Candidatus Heimdallarchaeota archaeon | reverse complement strand
GGGTGTTTTTGATTTATATCCAAGTGGTCCTCCTATCACAATGCCTGAGTTTTCTATCACCTTCAAATTAGCTGTAACATTATTCCTGTGTTCTACCTTAGTAATTC
Organism: Candidatus Heimdallarchaeota archaeon; assembly: GCA_016839875.1. The sequence continues at coordinate 8,016 of JAEOTK010000397.1, read as the reverse complement.
AGTTAATTAGAAGGAGACAAAAGAGAATTAGAATATAGAATATTAACTAATTCTTGGTTTTTTCTTTCCTTCTGTTATCAATCGAATTAATAGATTTAGAATGGCAATTTTCTCCAAAGCACGCGAAAAAACAAAAGAAATATCTTACCACATGATAATTTTCTTGTGTGGTAAGATAAATCGGTTTCAAATTCGCGTTTTTTTGAATCTCCTTTATCTCAGATGTTGTGTTATTGGAGGTTTTTGAACAAATACTCTTTTTCCATTACATGTAGGGCATCTGTATGATTCTTTCTGTAGATTATCAGAAATTACAGTCATCTCACCTTCACCAAGACAGTTGATACACGGGAATTTTGCTTTACCTGTTACAATATACCTCTTATGTGCTGAGTGATCTTGATTTAAATAGTCTCGTAGTGTTTTTGCATTTTCTCTTTTCTTTTTAGCTATAGCAATTAATCCTTGTTGTACCAGTGCTAATTCTGGAGGTAATCTCTTCAGTTCTTTCGATCCAACTGAAACTGCTATTAGATAATTGTCAAAAGAAGCTTCCCATTTCTTTCTCTTATGATAAATATCCCCGAGCATGTGAAGGCAGATTGAATATCTCCCTATTCTCATAAAATATTGCATGTATAATGGTTTCAGTTTCATATAGAAATCATGAGGATTATATTTGACTGAAACAACTGATCTCTTCATATCGATTTCTTTGAGAGCTGTTAGAGCTTCTCCTTTCATATCTAGAATGTAACAAATTGAACCAAGCTCACATTTCAATCTATGTCGGGTTTGATCATCATCAAAAATATTAGAACTTAATTGATGTTGAATTAATGCCATGGCATTATTAAAATTGTTCATGGATAGGTTTATGGCTGTTTGTTTTGTATATAGAATTTTCAATCTATCTTTATTTGGATATTTCTTGAAATCTGAAGCAATTGTAATTTGTTTATCCAGAATGTTTGATGCTTCTGTTCGAGAACCAGAAATGAAATAATTGTCTACAAGTATATCATAAGCATCAATCAATTCACCTTTAGCGTCTATTTTCTTCAATAGTTCTATCGCATTATTAACTTCAGAAATACCTTGATCCAAATTGTTGTTGAGTATATGAGCTTCCCCAATTGCCAAGGTTGTTAAACCAACCATTAGCTCATCTCCAAGTTTCTTGTATCCTGAAAGCGCACCATCTAGATTCTCAAATACTGACGAAAAAGATTTTTCCAATTTTGACACTGATATCCCTGATAGATATTGAGCATAGGATTTCTGTTCTAAATCTCCCTCTTCCTCGGATAGCTGTAAAGCTTTTGTCGAATTTTGACTAGCATTCTCGAATTCTTTTATTTCATAATTATATTTAGCCACTATATTGTAGAGATCTATTGCATTCTTCTTCTGGCCATCTGATTCGATGATTTCTGCCCCTTCTTTAATCACACGAATTAATTTTTTCTGATCACCAGTTTGATTCTTCATGAATTTAGATAAATTATGAAGTAATATTGCAAATTCCAATGTTATTTCAAGATTCTCGTCTAGTGAAAGAGCCTCTTCGATTAACTCATATGCTCCTTCATCATCGACTAGTTTGCAATATGCTCTTGCCATTTTCATGCAGCCAATAGCATTTGCAGGATTATCAAACGTGGGTCTTAGAATTTCTCGGCTCTTTGTGTAATAGTTCTTTGCTTGTTTATACTCCTCACTAGAATAAACTTGATCACCTTTTAATTGATATACATTAGCAATTTGCTTTTCATTCCCTGTAACTGAAGTTTTTTCTGCTATTTTGATGACTGGGTCTAGGAGTTGCACTACTTCATCTTCTCTCCCCTCATCCCTGAGCCTCTTCAGTAATTTAGTATATGAGATTAATAACTCTTGATTTGTCTTACTCTTTTCAAATAATTGTACTGATTCCTTCAGTAGCCTTATGCTTTCTTCATTATCCTTTGCAAGATATTTCAGATCAGCTAAATCTCTCAAAGCTTTTGCTAACTCAATATCATTCTTCTTTTCTCTTAGGATTGCTATGTTCTCATCTAGTAGTTTTTCTGCTTTTTTGTTTTCACTCTTTGAAATATACAGCTGTATCTTCAGTTTGTTTACTGATACAATTTCATCCGAATTTTCATGTTTCTGAAAGATAGAACCACTCTCTTCATATGCTAACATAGCTTTTTCATTGTCTTCTGCTTGGAAGAAAGTTTTTCCCAATCTAGCTTTAAATTTAGCATATTCCAAAGGTGCTTCTTCTTTATCATGATTTTTTTCTGCTTTCTCAAGAAATTGTAATCCCTGTTTTTTATCAAAAGTATTGAATAAGGTAGTTCCTATCTCTTCATACAGATTTGCAGGATTGAGCTTTAGACCTGTTTTTTCAGACATTGTTGAAGCTTCTTCAACTAATTTCTCAGCTTCGAATACTCTATTCTTTGCAATGAGTAATCGAGAGTACAAAACAAGATTTTGAAGTAAACCGTTACTAACATGAAATTCTGAAAAAATCTTCTTTGATTCTTCAAGGTTGGGTTCTGCTCTCAAGAGTTTGTTATCATTAAGAAGTAGCTCAGTTGTTCCAAGTAAACACCATGCTTTTTCTATCTTATATTCTTTGGATGATTCTTTACTAGCTAATTCCATTGCCTGATTGATGGTTTTTGAAGCTTCGTCATTTTCATTATTGATGAGGTATGTATTGCTTAGGAAGCGAAGATTTTGAATCAATCTGATTTCATCTTGTAATTTCTCGCTCCTTTCTACATTTTTCAAAAATGTTTCTTTTGCTTTAACGTATTCCTTTTTGTTGAAATGAAGAATTCCCAGTTTAATATTTAGTCTTAGTATATCCTTTTCATCTTTTGTTTTTTCTACTAATGAAAGAGCTTCTTTTAGCTCTTTCTCTGCTAAATTGTAATTCTCATTTAGAACATGAACTACACCAAGATTTTCTCTAACGTTCCACTGCAGTATCTTGTTCCCTGAAGTTGTAGTTAAATCAAGAGCTTGATTCAAAGATTCTATTGCTTTTTCGTAGTTCAGCAACTGAGCTTCTATTATCGCTTTAACAATGAAATTCTTAGTAATTACTTCCTTAGCAACTGTATCATCTATTAAAACTTCTAAAGAATCAATCAATTTCATAGCTGCTGCGAAATCATTCTGACTGATCTCTAGAACAGACAAGAAGAGATTGATTTCTATTATTTCTGCTTTATTATTTGATTTTTCTGCTTTTTTTAGTGCCTTTTGAGCTTTCTTAGAATCGTTTTCGTAATTCTCACTTATTTCTAAAAGAAGCTTTGGAAGATAAAATTCAATGTACATCGTAAGTATAATTTAACAATTATTTTTAAGTATATTGTGTGATTTCCAAATCTCCTCAAAAGGAGCGAAAAGTTCCAATTAAGAATCTTACCACAAAAGTAATTATTCTTGTGGTAAGATAATTTCGCATCAAACTTGCGTTTGTTCATCTATTTCCAAAAATCGAGAGTTTTTATACTCAAGTTCTGTTTTATTCTTTCTTATCCTTCTGACTTGTGTTATTATTACCTTGGTAAATGGAATGATTATAACTAATTGATTGAATCTTTTTCTAGGGAAAAACAAAGAAATAAATATATTCTAATGATTGAATAATTGAGGTTAATGGAAGCACATTCTCTTTCTATTGATGAAATCTATAAGGAACTAGATTCACAGTTTGAAGGTTTAAGTTCTGAAGAAGCAGAAAGACGACTTGATATTTATGGAACAAATACAATCCCTTCAGGCAGATCAATTAGTCCTTGGAAAATCCTCTTAAGCCAATTTTCCGATTTACTAGTCATTATTTTGCTATTCTCAGGATTTATCACCGGTATCATAGGTATTGTTGAGAAAAACCGAGAATCTATAATTGATGTTATAGCTATTTTTACAGTTGTTATAATAAATGCAGGATTAGGTTTTTATCAAGAGTTCTCTGCTGAAAAAGCGATAAAAGCTCTGAAAACATTTTCCATAAGCGAGGATGTGGTAGTTAGAGATAGAAGTAAAACCTTAATCAATGCTGAAAACATAGTTCAGGGAGATATAGTTGTTTTAGATGCTGGTAGTAGTATTGCTGCTGATATACGATTAATAGAGAGCTTTGAACTCAGAACTATTGAAGCAATTCTTACTGGAGAATCCCTCCCTATTAAAAAGCAAACCCACATCCTTCCCATAAAAACACAAATTGCAGATAGAAAAAATATGCTCTATAAAGGCACATCAGTAGTAAGTGGATCCGGAATAGGTATTGTGGTTGGTACTGGTTTGGATACAGAATTAGGGAAAATCGCTTCTTCATTGATGGAGATAGAAACCGAAAAAACTCCTTTGCAAAAGAAATTAGCTAAATTAGCTAAACAGCTTACCATTGGTATAGTTATCTTATCTGTAATAATTCTAGTGATAGGTCTTTTTGTTATGAAAGATACATCTTTTACAGAAGTAATTATCTTTGCAATAGGACTAGCTGTGGCTGCTGTTCCGGAAGGATTACCTGTAGTATTAACTCTAACTTTAGCCATCGGAATAACAAGAATGGCTAAGAAACGAGCTCTAATCAGAAATTTACCTGCTGTTGAAGTTTTGGGATCTTCTACTGTTATCTGCACTGATAAAACTGGTACCTTAACAAAAAATGAGATGACTGTTAAAACAGTATGGACACTAGACCATACTTATGATGTTAGTGGAACTGGATATCTTAATAATGGAGATATTATCTGCCAAGATTCAGTTTCTATAAAAAATGCTTCAGATGACCCCACTTTAATGAAAACTTTAGAAATTTGTACTCTAGCGAATGAAGCTTCTATTAAGGTGAATGATGAAGCTTCAGATTATGACATATTTGGTGATCCTACAGAGGTTGCTCTTCTCATTTTAGCAGAGAAAAGTGATTATAGAAACGATATTACCAAGCAATGGAAAAGAGAGTATCTCTTTCCCTTTGATAGTGAAAGAAAAAGAATGAGTGTTATTGTTCATAATAATATTAGCAATCAACATCAGCTTATGACAAAAGGAGCAGTTGATATCCTTCTTGATATATGTACTACTAAATATACTAAAGCTGGAATATCTGAATTAACTGAAATAGATAAGAAGAAGATAATCGAAATAAACAATTCATATTCTGCAAATTACGCTTATAGAATCTTGGGTGTAGCTTATAGAAATCTTGAAGGAGAAGAATCAGCAAAACTAGTTCTATCCGGATATAGTGAAAAAGCTGAAACAAACCTTACTTTTGTTGGTTTTGCTGCAATGATTGATCCACCAAGAGATCAATCACGTCCTTCAATTGATAAAGCTAGACAAGCTGGAATAAATGTTATAATGATTACTGGAGATCATATGGAGACAGCTAAAGCAATCGGACGTTCTATTACTTTATGTGCAGGAATGGAAACAATATCAGGCAAAGAATTGGATGAAATGAATGATGAGGAATTGGATGAAGCTGTTTATGAAACAGAAATCTTTGCTAGGGTAAACCCCAGTCATAAACTAAGAATAGTTAATTCATTGAGAAAGAAAGGAGAGGTGGTGATAATGACTGGTGATGGAGTCAACGATTCACCTGCTCTAAAATTGGCTGATGTAGGTGTTTCCATGGGTAAAACAGGAGTTGATGTAGCAAAGGAAGCTAGTGACATGATTCTAGTTGATGATAACTTTGCAACTATTATTGATGCCATTTCAGAGGGTAGAATAATATATGATAATATGAAAAAATTCATTTCTTATCTCCTCTCTGCCAATGCTGGAGAGATATTAACTGTTCTTTTTGGTCTGGTTCTTAGTGCTATTGTGCTAGATTCAATTGTACTTCCTATACTAGCTATTCAGCTTCTTTTCATCAATATTGTTACTGATGCTTTCCCTGCATTAGCTCTTGGTATTAGTGCTCCAGAAGAAAACGTTATGCGACGCCCTCCACGGGATCCTAATGAGCATATAATTGATAAAAATATGCTGTTCAAAATACTCTTTACTGGGATTCTTTACGCAATTGGTTCAATGATTATTTTTTATTGGGCTATTGATTTTGGAAGAAATGTAAATGAACATACTGTTCAATTGGGGCAAACTATGATTTTCGCTGCCTTAGTTGTATTTCAGTTATTTAATTCTCTCTCAACAAGCATAAGTAAATCAGTTTTTTCGAGAAGAATTCTTAGAAATAGATCTCTCTTTGGAGCAGTTTTCGTTGGTTTGATACTCCTGTTATCGGCAATTTACATTCCCTTCATGAACCCTTTCATAAATACAATACCACTTACTCCTACTCACTGGGGAATAATAATGCTAGCTGCATTACCTATATTAATTGCTGAAGAAATCAGAAAATATTTTATTCGAAAATTCTATCCTTTCCCTGAAATTCTAGAATATGATTTAGAAGCTTGTTAAGAAACCAAGAGAATGCTCACGATTTGATATTTGCTGTTCTGCATTCTTCTTTTCATGACCAAGAGTTGCTTTCTGGTTTTAAAATTTTGATGGGTATTAATACTCAACTTTCGTTCTATTACTGGTAGCTTAGACAATCGAATTTGATAAATCCTTGCAACGTCCAACAAACCTGATCGATGTGATGCACGATAAAACCTGAACAGCGCGTTCACACACTTAAGGCTCAAGCTTCAGAGATTAAAGTTTAGGAATCAGATGCTCAAGACTCAGTTCTCAAGACTTACACAATTCCAGACTTACCCCTTTTGGGACCATTGGAGATGTTGTTAGCTCCTTTCAGGGTGTCTGGTGATTGTCCTGAGCTACCACTATTGGATGTGAGGGTATGACAGAGACAAATGAAATGACTGTTGCAGAAGCAATGGAAGAATTAAAATTAATTAATAAGAAATTTTTGAAAAATATTGAACTGTTAAAGAAGTATTCATCGAAAGCTAAGAAGAATGATGATTCTATTGAGAAACAAGATGAGTATGTTAAAGGGTTGATACAATCAAGTAAAGATCTTATTTCGAGATATACTACTATCAAGCTAGAAATACAGAAATCCAACCTTACTTCAACTATCGAATTCAAAAGTAAGAACTACTCAATAGCAGAAGCTATACTCCTTAAACAAGGACTGATTGATTGGAAAGAACGACTCTGGAATTCAATATCAGAGAATGAAGCAGAACGTCAGACTAATAAGCTTCTTGAAGCGATGGGAAGATTAACTCTTACAGAAGAAGCACTAGAAAAGCTAGATTTGATTCCTCATCTATTTTATGACGAGAAGGAGAAACAACAGAAACTCGATGATTTACTTGAGCTTCGATCTTATATTGATAGATTAATCGAAAAATCAAATCATCAATCTAAAATATCAATATAATTCATTCGAAACAATAGGGAAAAATAGTAAAGAAAAAAGAAAATAAAAGAAGAATCTATTTCTATCTATGGATGTTGTTTAAAGCTTTTTCGATTAATTCCTTGGTTATTCCGTTGTCTATTTTCTTTTTCATTTTTTCAAGTGGTTTTATCGCTTTAGTTGCCTTGATATTCCCTAATCCAGTAATCATGTTTCTTCTAACGTACAAATCTTCATCACCCAAGCTCCTTATCATCTCATCAACTATACTATTGTCTTTAATAGATCTGATAGCATAAGCGGCTCCTCTTCTAACTTTGACCGATGAATCTTGTAACATATCTAGAAGTTTCGTTGTAGCTTTTTTTGCTTTAATAATTGTAGAAATATCCTTTGAACTAGCAAGAGTTATCTCTCCTAAGATATCAGCTGCAAATCTCCTAATATTCAGATCAGGGTTATCTAATTCGTCTATCAAGATAGGAACAGCTTTTTCTTCTAATTTCTTAAGTAAAAGTGTAACTCGTGCGCAGTTCATATCATTTTTTTTAAGATAGGTTTGAACTAATTCTCGTATTAGTTTCTTGTCGAAATTATCTGCTACTAATGAATGTAGAATTATCTCAAAAACCTTG
>JAEOTK010000396.1 GCA_016839875.1 Candidatus Heimdallarchaeota archaeon | reverse complement strand
CTTGGATTTTATATTTGTCATTAAACTGCACTGTAGGAAGAATTATTCGAAATTCAGGTTTCTCCTTTTTTAATTCCTCAAGTGTATACTTCCCCATTATTGTAAAATTCTTTTTTTTCAGCAAATTGAAGGTAGCTTTAGATGATATGATTTCACAGTCACTAAAAACTTGACTCCCAAAAGAATGGTCAAAGTGATAATGAGTTAATAAGAGATATTTGGCTGGTAACCCAATTAATTTTTCAGCATCTTTTCTAACTTCAGACGAAATATCTGGACTAAAACCTGAGTCGATAAAGAGCAAACTCTCTTTGAGTTTAATAACAGAAATGTGACCAAAATTATCTTCTACATAATAGTCCCATACAGAATCGGAAATCTGTCGCAGAGTAGTCATAACTAGAAGTTATTTTTCAAGATTATTTATGTATATTTCTGAAATTTGAAAAATCCAAGAGTTTGAGTTATTCTTTTGATCTCCACATGATGAAGGCTGCTATTTCTGCTGACTCTGTTACAATCTGCTCTCTAGAAACAACTCCATGACCTGCTTTGGTAATTGTCCTTAAAAGTATTGGATTGTTCTTCTCAATCTTTTGTAGTTTTGCTGTCATTTTGAAAGCATGCATTGGATGAACACGTTTGTCATTGATGTTAGTTGTTAATAGGATGGAAGGATACTTATCGTTTTGATCTGCTTTGTGATATGGTGAATATTCGAAGAGAAACTTGAATTCTTCTTCTATGTCTGGGTCACCATATTCTACCATCCAAGGTTGAGCATTGTAGAATTTATGAAATCTCACCATGTCTAGAACCGGAACTTCAATTAGAACATTACCAAATAGTTCTGGTCTCTGTACTACTGCCGCGCCTGTGAGTAAACCACCATTACTTCCTCCTTCAATAGTCAACAATTTGGTCTGTGTGTACTTATTCTTAATAAGCCATTCAGCTGCAGCAATGAAATCATCAAAGACATTTTGCTTATTCTCTTTCATTCCATCTAGATGCCATTTTTCACCAAATTCAACACCACCTCTTATGGATGGAAATGCGAGAATGTATCCTTGTTTTAACAAGAAAAGATCTCTAGCCTTATAATATGGAACATTAGAAGCCTTGAATCCACCATAGCCATAAAGCAAAGCTAAATTATTTGAATCTAGTTCAATATCTTTCTTCATTGTTAGAAAAATAGGTATTTTAGTACCATCTTTAGATTCATACCATTTTAGTACCGTTTCAAATTCATTTACACCCAACTCTCCTTCAGGTTTGAATACTATTTCTGTTTTCAAAGTATCTACATTTGATTTGTATATTGTAAAGGGATAAAGGTGTGAGGTGAAGAGATATTGAAAATCCTTTATATCCCAAGTACCATAAAGATACCAAATAGATCCAATAGCTGGCAATTCAATTTTTCCTTGTTTTGATCCATCTAGATTATAGATGTAAAGATGATGGGAAGATTCCTCTAGATATCTAACTACCATTTTTCCTCCATATAATTCAAAAGAATCTATTGAATACTCGCTCTCAGGAATTAATGTTTCCCAATTTTCAATTTCTGGTTTATCTAGATTTATTTTGATTACTTTGCTGTTGAGAGCTTGATAATTAGTTAACCCAATAAAATGATTATCTACAATGTCTCCTTCAAAAGTTGCTTCTATGTTTTTGCAAACTGATTCTAGTTTTTCAGTTTCAGTTCTATAGAGTAGAACATCTGTTTGTACCCACCCTTTTTGAATGTAAATTATACAATTTTTCCCATCTGCTGTTGGTTGGATAAATGTAAACACCTTTGGATTTTCATTTCGGTAAATGAGTTTGTCTTCAGAAACTTTTGTTCCTAGTTTATGATAGAATACATTACGTTCAGTATAAGCTCTCTCTCCCGAAACCTCATCCCTGTCGGGATAGCGAGTATAAAAGAAACCTTCTTCATCTTTCCAAGCACTGTAGGATAATCTAGTATTATGTATGGGTTCATCTATATATTGTCCTGTGTTGATGTCTAGAATGTGAAGGGATGATGCCCATTCATCTCCACCTAGGACTTTATCATGAACAAAATAGTTACTATTAGGAGAAGGAAAGAAACCAAAGATAGTATCTGTATGATCATCACTCCATTCATGAGGATTAACAATTACTGTTTCTTCATTAGATATCAAATCCTTCATAACTATGACGAAAAGATCATCTTCTTTTCCATATTTTTGATAGAATTCTTTTGATCCTCTAACCTTTCTAGGACCTTCTCGTGTGTAATAGATTAGATCTTTCAATTCTTGTTTATATCTTTCCACTAGTTCCTTTGGAATGTGCTGGTCGGTAAACTGGTTCTGAACTTTTACCCATTCTTTTACTTTATCACTTTCTAATTCTTCCAACCATCTATAGTTGTCTTCAACTTCTACATTGTGGATTTTTTCAACATTCTTCTCTTCTGGAGTTTCAGGATATTCAAAAAGTTTCATGCCACTATGTTAAAACTAGTATTATATTACATTTACTCAAAATCAGGTTTAAAGTCTAGTTTGATTAAAACTTGTTGGGTAATCACTAAACAGTGCTCCTATGGGTTCTTTTGTTTTTATTAAATACTAAACTCTTTACAGTAACAGGGAAGGCTTGACCTGAATAAAGAGGTGCACCAATGTCAATCCAGTCTCCCTCTTCAAGCTCTAATTCATCCATACAGATGAGATTATTCTGTAAAGCTGTCTCTCGACGAAGAGCTATACCTATTGACCCTCCCATGTCTTGATCAAAGATTAGAAGAACCATTTTGTTGTTAGCAACAGAATTTGGCAGAGCTTCTTCAATTGCCTTAGCAAAGTCTGAAAGATAGAAGTTGTTTCTGTGAATTGGATCTTTGAAATATAAGGCAACTAAATCCTCTCCTTCTTTCATATCAAATCTTCTAAAAGCATTATCTATCTCTTTCTTGAGTTTCTCTGGACTGTAATTCTCTTTTCGGATATTTACATTTATCACGGGAATATTATCAAGCGGAAAAAGGATACTCTTATCGAAGTAACAAGTGGAACCGGATACTGAAAGTGAAAAGGATCCTGCACCGATAACTGTAGCTCTGATTTTGTTTTCAGGTTCCAAAATAGGTAATTTGTTCTTTTTCATCAAAGTCTGGATTTCTTCTGCAAGATACTTACCAATATCATCAAACGCTATGTCTTCTCCATAAATGAATTCTGCAACTCCCCCGGAGAACGAATAACCATCTATCGGAATTGAAAAATCTAAATCCTCTGTCATCATTAGTTTTTTAGCAATTTTACTGTTTGCTGGTCCTTTCATAACCTCAACTAAAGATTTAGCATATTCTTTAGCTATTATTTTGACTTCTTTTTCCGAGATAATATCACCTATTTCATAGTCTAGACACAGTTCCTTAAAGAGAAACTCAGTTGGTTCATCTATTCTCCAAATTTCGAAATTCCCGTCAATTCCGAGTAACCTTCCACCTACATTTATGCAAGATGTGCTGGTAACTTGACCCTTGGATGCAATAGCTAGATTACTGGTACCTCCACCAATATCTATGTTCATAACTGTATTTCCATCTTTCAGAGTCTGGTCAACAATACCACTACCCATGGCACCAAGTAAGGATTCGAAATTTGGTCCTGCAGCTGCACTAACAAATTTTCCTGTTGACGAAGCTAATCTTCCTACTATCTCCTCTGCGTTTTGTTTCTTAGCTGTTTCTCCAGTAACAATAACTGCACCTGTATCAACCATTTCTGTAGAAATTCCAGCTTTCTCATACTCTTCTTCAAAGAATTTGACAACTGCATCAATATCTATTGTGAATCGATTTAGAAGAGGAGTATCAATGATGTTGCCTTCATAGATTAATTTGCGGTTAATAAGGTAAAACCGGTTAGACATATTCATGAAACTCTGTTCTCTTCTAAGAGTTAAGCCTGAAAAAACAAGATGGGATGTAGAAGAACCAACATCAATTCCAACACTAAGAACATTCAGGTATTCCCCAATATCATCGTTTTCCTGAGAAAGAATTTCAGGAAAGATTTCTGCTAGTCTGTTTTTACTTTGTTCTAGTTTCTTGATTTGCTCTTTTGAATAACCCATTAATTCTCTTGCGGATTTAATTTTGAATGATGGTTTATCGGTTTTCAATTCAAAAGAATCTTTTGTTATGTTTACAATCCTTATCTCTAATTCTTTATCATGGTGCTTGGGTAGTTCAACTATGTCATCCGAATTTAACAATTGTTCCTTTAACTCTTCAGGAATATCTAAGAACTCTTCACAAACCGTGCAGAAAAATTTGATGGTGGTTGTTTTATCACTACCTGGAAGAACGGGACCATCTTCAGAAGGACGAAGGATCTTATTATCAACTTGTCTCTGAATACCAGCTAACGTGATATCAAACATTTCTGCCATCCTATCACATAAATTTTCATAAATTTGCCCTGTTTCAAGAACTGATTCAAGTGCTAGTCTAAATTCAGAAACAAGTCGGTAGAATTGGGATAATTCGTTTTTATCCTCTTGTTCATGTTGCTTAATTAATAAATCATATTTTTTCGAGAACGTTTCTATCAATTCTTCAGCATCTTCTTTGTTATATCTGTCTAGAAAAGCATTCACTATCCCTACTATGGTCCATTTCATATTTTTAATATCAACTCTAATGTTTGATTCATCAGTTGCTTTACCAGACATATATCAAAAAAACAGCATCTCGTTTAAATACATTTTTATAGTAAAAAAATACAATAATGTATTATGAGTGGTGCTAAGAATCGAAGAACTTTGATAGAAAGAGCTCAAGCAATATTCGAATTAGTAGACTATATGGATGAACCTTTTCCAAAATCAAAGCTCCAAGAAAAAGGTCTGAATCCAGCTACAGCTGAGAAGTGGTTAGATTTGATTGTGTATATACAACAACAACCTCGAATCAGATTAATAAAAACTAAAACAACTACAATAATAGAAAAACATGAACAGAGATACCATACTATGAGTAGAGAGATTTTCATGGATCCAAATAGGAGCTACGAAGAACGATTTAATGCTTTGCAAGATTATCTTAGTGCCTTGATAACATCAGAAAGGCTAAGAGACCAAGTCGAAATTCCAGCTTCTACCACATACTATTCTGATAATGAGAAGAAAAAAGAAGAGAAATTGAAAAAATTGAAAGAATTAGAAGAATAGAGTATTTAGAATTCTGATATTAAAGCTACAACATCTGGGCCAGTATGAGCTGATATTGTTACACCAGTACATCTTGTAATTATCTTTGTGTCTTTGAAATGTTGTTTAAGCTGTTTCTCCATTCTTCCAGCATATTCTAGATTATTACCATGAATTATTACAACTTGTTTCGGAAATCTGGTAAAATTCTCTGAAGTTAGTTCAAGGATTTTATGGATACCTTCATCTGTTTCAGTTGCGGAAGTTGCAACTTCATTTTGCCCTTCTTTATTAACAACAGTAATAGGTCTCTTCTTCAATAAAGTTCCAAGAATATACTTGGTTACTGAGATTCTACCTCCTTTACGTAAGTATTTCAATGAAGGAAACAATATGTAGATCTTGAAATTATTAACATGTTCTCTTAGTTTCTTCGCTATTTCTTCAGCATCCAAACCTTGCTTTTGCAATCTCATCCCTTCTTCAATCAACAACACTTCAGCATATGAAGCATTCAATGAATCAACGAGATGAACCTTGATGTCCTCATTCTTCTTTTTGAGCATATTTGCCCCAAGACGTGCACTATTGATTGTTCCACTTAAACCAGAGCTCAAAGGAACCACTATGATCTCATCTACTCCTTCTTTTGCTAGTTCTTCGTACGCAATGAAGAAATCATGAGGGGTTGGTTGAGCAGTTTTAGCAAGAAAACCTTCTATTGTATTATATTTTTCATAGTAGGCATTGAGATCAAAACTTCTATCTTCCTTATGTGCAATACTATCTTCATCACTAAAAGTTATGGTCAAAGGAACAACCTTTACACCAATTTTGTCTGCATAATCATGGTCAATATCCGAACCACTATCTGTAACAAAACCTATCTTCATATGTATTTTTCACAATCTTTGACTTATAAAAAATTCTCTGAAACATAAAAGCAACAAATTAGCCAAAAGGAAAATTAGAAAGAATGGTGGCCGGTCCGTGATTTGAACACGGGATCACTGAGTCCCAAACCCAGGGCCATACCAAGCTAGACCAACCGGCCAATATATTTCTTCACTATCTGCCTTTTTATAATCTAATTAAGCTTTTCGTTTTTGGAATATTCTGTTTAATCAAACATTGCCTTGTTTTTCAACATTAGTAAAATATCTTCTAACATCCAATTATTGACTTGCAGCCAAAGTTTGTTTCCAGCTAAATCAATTCCTAATTGATCCGGTGTAGAGGGTTTACTCATCACACTCGAAGGATCGGAAGCACTATCTCTGTCATGTGCTCCGAAGTTATGACTTATTTCATGTTGTGCAAGATTTTCAGCCCAATCTCCAATGATTGGTATCCAGCTATATATTCCTAGTTCTAATGATTGAGCAAAATGAAAAGCAGCATTGTATTCATAATACGCAAAACCAAAATGATCTGAAGTTTGGTTAGAAAAGAGAACTAAATGATCAAAACCATGATTTTCGTTCGATCTCCCTTTCACCATGTCCCATTCTCCGTCTAGATTAAGTTTTACACCTGCTGCTTCTAAACCAATGTCATCAACTACAGACATACTAGTATTCTCTGGATACCAACTTAATTCTAAAAGCGGGATTAATTTTATTCCAAGTTCTCTTTCAAAATAGTATGATGTCTCATTCAATGTTGTGAATAGACTTTTCCTCCCAATTTCATCATCTATTGTTTCCCAATTGTCGTTTAGCATGAAAACAAAAACCCGATGCTCATATTGAATAGCTGAAAGATTGTCAACGAAGACATCTGTAGATGCTTCAGTATCTATGAAAACTATTCGTAAAGCAATATCTGATTCACCAGTAGCATAACCATAGTGGATTAGTTGGTTTTGTGTAGAATTCTCATTAACATGAAGACTCATGTTAACGATTTCATTATTGATGAGCATCTTGATTTCAATACTACAATTATTGCTCATTATCTCAAGATCGAAGGAAAGATAATGGCTATTTGTAAGATTTAGTGTTTGTCCAATTGAAACCCATGTCGAATTTCCAGGTTGTATTAATTCGTTATTTAAAACATGGAAGCTCTTAGTTCCTAATGGGTTTGCATCTGAAATTTCGTACGTAAGATTGTTATCTGCTTTTTCTACTTCCCACCCTGTGAGATTATCTTCGAAACCTCCATTCTCTATTTGTTCTTCAGAAAGAGGATTAATAATTTGAAAAGTCTTATCGACCACTTTTGTGATGTTCGCTATTTTGTTGAAGATTAATTTTGCACTGTAGATATTGAATTCCCCTACATTAAGTGCGAAATATCCTAATGTGGTATTAAGAACAGGATCCTTCAAAACGGTGATATTAAACAATCCTTTACCTTGTATCGTGCTGTTAATTAAAATTGAAACTGAATCATTCAGTCCATAATCATCAGATAGAATTCCCATCTCAATACTCTGAACAGAAACTTTTCGAACGGTTTTAGATTCGATTATCAAAGTAATCTCTACTGGTTCTCCTTTTACTGTTTCAGATACAATGAGATCATGAAATATGACTTTGTTATTTATAACAATAAGTTCGGTTACAATGAAATAACTACCTATCCCAGTTACTATTAAAGCTGATATAATAATAGATAGTAGTATAGATCTTTTCACAGATATTACTGCAAATAAAACCATTATATACTCTTTGGAATGTAGAAAAAAGCTAGCTTTCTTCTTTGATAACTTCCTTTTCTCCCATTTTCCTTTCTTCACCTGCTAATAGTCTTTTAATGTTAGCTCTGTGTCTCCAATAAACAAAAGCTACCATTATGAAGCTCAAACCAAAGGCCCACCAACTACGGTTGTTAAACCATTCAGTTCCAGCAAAGTACCAATAAGCGGGAGGAGATAACCATGCAACAACGAGGTTTGATAAAGACATAAGCTTAGTCCACTTGAGAAGTGGAAACCAGATTGCCATTATAATTACAAAAGCTATAGGATTAACGCCTAACATTGCACCTGCTCCAACAGCTGCAGATTTTCCGCCTTTGAATTTTAACCATACTGGATAACTATGACCTATTATTGTCATAAAAGCAATCAAAGCTAGGAAAAATCCTTCTTCGAGAAAAACTGTATGGCTTCGATCTGTTCCAAAACCACTATAATTTCCAAACCAAAGGTAAAATCTTGCACAAAGAAGAGCAAGTGTTCCTTTCAACATATCTAAAACTAGAGTGATCAATCCTGCTTTTTTACCCAGGACCCTTAATACATTAGCTGTACCCATGTTTCCTGAACCGTGTTTCCTAATATCAATTCCATATCCAATCTTACCTAAGATATACGCTACTGGAATGGATCCGAAAAAATAACCAATTACAACTAGAAGAATTTCATAGAGGATTTCAAAAGCCATAAAGTAATTTTTTCTATCTCTTATATAAAATTTGTTCGAAATCATTTAGCTTGAAAGAATCCATAAAATAAGAGAGTGAAGAGAATTGAAAAATTGTAAGTGGAAAATAAATTATTTCTCAACACAGATCATGGTCATTGTACTGCGTACATTTTCTAATGCTCGTAGATTTTCTGTGACTATTCTCTTTAATTCATCCATAGTATCTGCTTCAATCTTAGCAATTAGATCATACACACCATATACTACATGAGCTTCTTTTACATTAGGAAGTGACATTAGTTGATCTAGTACGCTTTTCTCTTCACCAATTTCACTATTTATCAGAATGAAAGCTGTAGCCATTTGGATTTCACCATCAAAAGGTATGTATTGGCGTTTAATAAACTTTTTTGGCAAATAAAATTTACTAGTATGTGTTTATTGACATTTCAACGGTGTTTTAAATACTCACGACTAATCTATTTCAGAATGTCTTCGAAGCTAAATCTACAGATTCTTAGAAAACTCGCACAACCCTACTATTTCAAATCAGGAACCAATGCTTCAAAAACATTGGTTATTCTTGTTCACGGATTTGGAGCTTCTGCTACCGAAACCAGACCACTTGGTGAATACCTGCAATCAAAAGGTTATGACGTAGCTGGAATTCTTCTTGAAGGTCATGGGACATCACCAAGGGATTTAGATAATATAAAATGGGAAGACTGGTTCGAAAACATTAAGGAAGCATACGATAAGAATATTGAAAATTATGACAATTTGTTTATTGGAGGTACCTCCTTAGGAGGGGCTTTATCTCTATATGCTTCTAGTAAATTGGATTTCAAGGGGATTTTTACAGTAAATGCCCTTTACCGATATTCTTTCATTTACAAGATTTTAGCTCAATTCTTACAGATATTCAGATTTCATAAACCTAGAAATCCAACTAGAATAGAATGGTATCTCGAAAAAGGGCTTTTTGCTTATCATGAAGATTGTACTCATGCTGCATACGAAGTAATGAAATTTCTAAAGATTTTAAACAAAAGAATGAAACTTATTGAAATTCCTGCACTAATTATCCAATCTTTAACAGACAAAACAGTCTCTCCTAAAAGCGGGGAGTGGATAAGTAATGACCTTCAAACAGACAAGGAGTTGCTATTAATATCTGAAGGAGACCATATCTTAACTGTGGATCCAAATCGTCAAGTAGCTTTTGAAAAGATAGATGAATTCATAAAAAAACAACTTTCTGAAAGCTAAAAGCAAATAACGAAAGATATTAAAAAGAAAACAAAGAAAAGCGAAGTAGCAAAACGCCTCGATGGTGTAGCTCGGCCAATCATTGCGGACTTTCACTTGTTGAAGTCCGCGTGACACAGCAGAATATTCCGCAGACCCGGGTTCAAATCCCGGTCGAGGCACCAATTTTATTAAAGTTCTTACAAATCGGATTATGGTTATTATGGTCTTATTTCGAAAAGCAACAGAAAAGGATATTGAAATATTAGCTAGGTTAAGAGTAAAATTCCTGCAAGAAGTAGAAAAACCAGGTCTAGATGAGCCTTCTGCCCCTCTAAATTCCTCGGTTTTCCAACATTTTACTGAAAAAATGCGGAAAAATGAGTTCATTTCATGGGTTGCTGTTGAGAAAGATGAAATAATAGCTACAAGTGGAGTTTCAATTTTAGAGGTTCCACCTAGTTTTGGAAACATTACTGGAAAAGAAGCTTATGTTATGAATATGTATACAAAACCGAAATTTCGAAAGAAAGGAATAGGAACTCAGTTACTAGATATAATTATAGATGAAATCAGGGAAGAGGATATTAAGAAAATCAGATTACATACAACTGAAATTGGAAAACCTATTTATTTGAAAAAAGGATTCAAAGATAGCAATTCGGAAATGGTATTATACTTAGATTAGCTCCTCTGACATTCAAAGATAAATTTAAAAAAACCTAGAGATTGAATAATTAACCACGGAATAACTAGAACTTGTTAAACTGCGGGGATTGCCGAGTGGTCAAAGGCGCTGGACTTAGGATCCAGTTCTTAGTGATTCGGGAGTTCGAATCTCCCTCCCCGCACCAAACTTTCTTTTTCAGATGGACTTTTGTGTCGCTATTCAATGCTTCTACCGGACGTTCTGGATATTTTTTTCACTTTCAATCAAGTCTGTCTGTTTTTCTTATAAACCTTAAAAACAATATTAATATAGAAAAATGTCATCATGCACTCTCTTACAAAACAACCCTCTCGATTTGGGGGTTGTTCTAGTAAAGTTTGACCAAATTCTTGGTCCTCTCGTTTTATCAAATGAATCTTCTTTAGATGAAAATCTACTTATGAAACTTGCAATTAAGGGAACAACTACTCTTATGAATGGACTTCCTTATAGCACAGAAAATTCACGAAGATTCAGAGGTCTATTACAATTATCTGATCACACCTTTGTATATGGTTTTGATCTTCTTTTGACCGAAGATCAACAGAAACCAGATTCTTTTACTCCCGTACTCTTGTTTCTTGTATTTCCTTCTCATTCAGTTCCTATTATAGGTTCCAATATAAAGAAAATTGAATCAACATTATTCAGAAGAACTCAAGATATTGTGAATTTCTCAAACCTAAAGCCTGAATTAGGTTTAGAGATACTATCAGAATTTCAAAATTTCTTCCTGTAAAATCCTCTTTTTTTTCACTCTACTTAATTTCAGTTCTAGAAAATTGTAACAAAAACTTAATTATTAGTGCTGTAGTAGAAATAGGTAGACCATGAGTGAAAATTCTAATCCTCCCTATTCAGATCCAAATGAAGAAGAAGAGGAGAATCTGAAGAAGGAAAAAAAGGAAAAGGAATTCTATCCTCCAAAGCCTTCTCGACCTGCAGAACCTTCTCCTTCACCAACAGCATCTATTCCAATCCCCCCTCCTTTACCAAAAGAAATTTCTCCTCCTGTGTCAAAAGAACCTTCTCCTCCTGTGTCAAAAGAACCTTCTCCTCCTGTGTCAAAAGAACCTTCTCCTGTATCAGAGGACGTAACAACCACCTATCCTCGACCACAACCAACTTTTATACCTGAAAAGCCAAGTCGTGCTCCTTTACCTCCACAGCCTATATCTGTAGAGGGAGAAGAAGAGGAGACTAAAAAAAGATCTTTCTTTTGGTTGGGATGTCTATTCTTTTTAGTTTGGAATATTGCTCTCATGTTTCTGCTTGAAGCAACACTTCAGCCTAGAGACAGTATGATAGCAGGTATTATTGCTTACTCTCTGGGACTTCTAGGATTAGTTGTCTTTTCATTATTAGTTAACAACATAAAGAAAATTGCATTAACTTTTCCCGTACTTCTCATAATTACATTTGGATTGAGTGTTCTATTTCATCATACAAATTTACCAGCATACAATCCTCTAGCCCCTCTAGCTGAAAGATCGTTTTTTGTTATAGAATCCATAAAAAGCAGTACCAATCTTTTTGGAACTGAGGAAATCGTTTTTGGTTCAATAGGCATAGAAACTCTCGAACTTTGGAGTCTAGCAGTCTATGCGGTTGATTTCATAATTATAATCTTAATCTTCATGGTGGGAGCTCTTTCTATTGTGTGGTTCATTAATCTAGTAACTAGTTCAGAGCAAAAAACCTCAAAAACTGCTTTAGCTATCGTGGCACTTGCATTATTTACAATTGGCTTAGTATTATCACCAATTATTCATTTAAGCTTGGTTGGATTTGTAGACTTCGGAGGGAATACCCTAGTCGGTGCAAATTACATTACGGGGAGTGCTGATATCATGAGAAACTTTGGAGATGCAACCCAAGAAGAAATAAACATAGCATTAGAAAACTTCCTTTTAGCTGCAGAAAACATTAGAAAAGCACGAGATAGTATCCAAATGTTCTCATTTGTATTTGGACTTATTCAAATCACTGAAGTACTGCTGCATTTTATTGATGCGTCACTAATTCTTCTAAGTGGGATTGAACCCATGATTAATGGTTCATATCAGATTTATCAGGGTTTCCAAGATGTATCTGAAGCTTTAAACCAAAGTGCAATTGGAGGGTCAACAGCAACTCAAGGTTCTATTAAAAAGAGTATAATAAATGAAAGCTTGTTTCAAACAGGTGTAAATAAAGTAGAAGCGGCATTAAATGACCTTGGTTCCAGCACGAATCTACTTTATGACGCGTTTGATGAAATAAATCTTGCAGATATGTCTGATATATACAACCTTCTTGATGGTCTTCCTTTTCAAACAGATGTAGTTCAGCTTTACGTTGCAGATATAGAAGAATACATTCAGTCTTTCTCTACAATTCCAGGAGTTATAGAAATTTTAGTTGAACACCCAATCAAGGATGATTCACCTACTCGTTATGCAACCTTAACTCATTTCCTATACGGCGCTTATAATTTAATAAAAGCTGCTGATTTTATCGGTGATAATAGTGCTTACAATGGCACATCAGCCTTGTTTGATAATGCTAGGTCCAATTTCAGCTTAGTATATGATCAATTAGAAAAAGAAGAAGCACAACAAATGATAGGATCTGAAACTCTCTTTTTCAATGAAACATTAAGTTTCATATATGACATGACGAAAATCTCCTATAACATCAGTATATTTGGTTCTGATATGGAGGATGTTTTCACTGGTTTGAATAATACAATTTCATATTTTGATCAGGGATATGAAAATATAACCAACTACCCTGAAATTAGTAATGAATTGGATAATCTGGTCAATATTTCTGAAAGCTTAAACTCCTCTGCATATGTTCTCGATTACGATATATCCATAATGAAGACAAAATCAGATAATGAAACATATGGTGTTTTTAGTGAACCTAGTGAACGAATTGTCTCTTCACTGGAAAAATTTGACCTGATAACTAATGCAGAGAACTCTTACAATGTTGCAAGAGCACTCTTTCATCTTTTCAATTCAATGCGATATCTGAAAGATACGCATGTAGATATTGTAGCTGGAGAAGAGTTGTTTGTAAATGATTCACTATATGTTGAAGCTAATAACTCCTTCATTGCAGCAAATGTCTCTCTCTATAATTCAATGACAGAAATGGATACTGCTATTTTCTATATGAACAAAACTGCAGCAGGAGATATGGATCAACTAGCTGAAGCCCGAATAACGTTTATAGAAATAAAAAATACATTAGAGAGTGTTATTATTTATTTTAATAATCTTCTTTCGTTAGCAAGTTTGGGACCTGCTGCAAATCCTGCAGATGTTACAGGCAATTCAACTATAATAATTGATACTCTATCAAATGTTAATAATCAACTAACGAATATTACAACTCTGTAGAGTACCTATAGAATCATTGGATAGGCGTTTTAATAATTTCAACACATATAAATAGTCAATATTGCTATTCTATAATTAGAATCCAGTAATGATTTCTGAGGTTAAAATATGAGTAATGAAAAAATAGCATATGATATGCCTCCAGAACAAGAAGAGAAAAAATGGAGTTTTCTTGGTTGGGGACTCTTGTTTCTTACCATTTGGACTCTAGCTTTAATGTTTATATTAGAAGCTGCAATGAAACCAGCTGATAGTTTTATCGCTACAATAATTGCATATGTTTTGGGTCTTCTTGGTTTGGGGATATTCGTAGGATTAACAAGGAGTAAAATGAAAGTTGTACTTACTATTCCACTCTTAATAATAATAATCTTCGGTGCTGGAGCACTCTTACATTATCTAAATGCTCCAATCTACAACCCGCTTGCTCCCGTTTCAGAACGTGTCGTACTATTAGTCGATCACGTTGATGAATTTAGTGAAACAGAACTTTGGGAAAATAATGTTCCACAAGAAATTGTGGCTAATATGGATAATATTCAAAAATTCGCTCCCTTAGCTTTTGTTATTGACTTAGTGCTTATGCTCCCGATATTGTTCTTTGGGACGGTAGGGCTTACGTGGATAATACAGATATTCACGCAAAAACCCAGGTGGATGCTATTGCTTTCAGGGTTCTTTGCCCTTGTGTTCTTCATTCTAGGAATGATTATAGCACCAACAATCCACCTTCTAGTTGCAGGTGTATTGGACCTAGGATCAAATATTAGCATTGGAGCATTCTATATGATTGACGGTTTTACAGTCTTAATGGACATCCAAAACGCTAATCAATCAGACATTAACCAAGCGGTCGAAAGTTTCAATCTCGCTGCGGAATGGCTTGAAAAAGGCGGAGAGGATATAGCAGCATTTCTCTGGGGATTAGGACTCCTACCTTATGGTGTTGGAGAAGCTGCAGATGATTTAAATCATCTATTCCAAGCAGTCTTCATCTTATTTAGAGGTGTTGGACCATTTGCCAATGCATCCTTCCAAGTTTTCCAAGGATTTAATTCCATCTCTCAAGCTCTAAACACAAGTGGAGGAGGAATATTAAATGCTCAAGGAGAAGAAATAAGAAAAGCTATAGACGATGACCTGTTCAACGAAGGAATAGAATATGTCAACGAT
Source organism: Candidatus Heimdallarchaeota archaeon (assembly GCA_016839875.1). The sequence goes on along the minus strand of JAEOTK010000396.1, from coordinate 13,696 downwards.
GGATTATTACAATTCAGTAACAGCTCTGACATTCTAGATGAAGCATTAGCAGAAGTTCAAGAAGTCAATTGGGCCGATATTGAAGCAGCTATTGGAGAGCTTCCTTTTGAAGCTGGAGACTCTGTTGATCCAATTTTCGATCAAATCGAAGGTTATATCGATATGTTTGAGGATGCAACCGGTCTTATAGATGTATTAATCGGCGCTCCAACATTTGCAAATGGAACCCAAAGTGAGTATGCAACTTTGATACACTTCTTCAAGGGAGCATACAATATTATGAAAGCAGCTGAATCAATAGGAGAAGAAACAGATTTCGTTGGAACAGACGCTTACTTTGACGGAGCAGGAGAACATTTCAATGTTACCTATAATGCTCTAAACACTCCTGAAGTGAATGCACTAATCTATTCAGATACTCCAATTCTGAACTATACAGTTGCATTCTTAGTGGATATGACTAGTCTAGCAGCTGATATTAGTTACTTCGGAGGAGATTTGGGTCCAGTTTTGATGGGATTGAATTCAACCTTATCTAACCTTGATGTAGGTTATGAAAATGTTACAGATTATAGTCCTCTCTTAAATGATTTAGATGCTTTCAGGAATTCTACAGATGAGTTAATGGTAAGTGCTGATTCACTTGATGCTAATATCGCTGGTATCCAAGAAAAAGCGAGTAATAATACCTATGGTGAGTTCAGTTCTACTGCATATGAATTTGCTACAAACTTCAATCAATTCAACTTAACAACAAATGCAAGGAATGCAAACTACATAGCTAATTCATTCTATTATCTATTTTCAGCAATGAATGATCTAAAAACAATGACTACGGAAGTAACTGATGGAAAAACTGATTTTGATCTAGCCAATTATCCAGCAGCTACTATTCACTTCACAGCAGCAAATGATTCACTTGATTCAGCAATTGATGATATGTACAATGCTGAAGTCTATATGAATCAGACAGAGGCTGGTGGAATGATACAGCTTACAGGTAGTGTTACAGCTATTCACAACATACGTCTATCTCTCATCGATGTTCAGGACGATATGATTATCATACTAGGCATCGCTGCAGGTGGTAGCCCATCTCCTCTTGAAATTGCTGAAGTGGGAACAAGGTTCACTGACATTATAAATTCTTTAGCGTCTGTTAATACCGACTTAGGTGATATCACGGCACAATAACTCTTTTCTTTTTTTCTTTCTTTTCTTTTTATGTTAAAAGTACTTAAAATGGGAATCTGTACCATTGCCTAAAGAGAATAACTTTTTTAACTAAATTAGCTCTTTCACTAAAGATTTACTGAGAGGTACCAATATGGGTCCAACAAATGTTTTTCTAGCATACGATCATAGTAAGGGAGATTTCACCGAATTAAAGGACCAAGCAAAATTCCAACAGTTACTTGATTCTGATTCATCAGAAATAAGTGGAAGATTGTCTAGTCTGGATATCGATGGAGTTTTAATTTTCAATCGCGACAAAGATGAATGGCACCTTATATTTGGCAAGCATCTTGGTCTTGTTGCTCAAAGAACAGGACGAAGGCAAGCTGATACAATCAGCAGATCTGGCTTTCTGCTGGGTAACGGGGAAAGAGTAGGAATCAAATGTAGATTAGAACAAATAACTGAAGATAATATTGGTGATCTAAATCTAACAGTACAAGAGAAATATATTGAAACTGATTTGGGTGGTTTCCAAGGAGACTCCAGACAAGATTCATTTCCAAAACATGTACAAGCTAGAGTAGAAAAGAAACCAGAAGATCAGCAGCTTCTTCCACCCAAGGAATATCCTGCTGAATCTACAATTGAGCCTGAACCCCAAACAATTATTTTCACTGAACCTGAACCTGAGCCAGAACCTGAGCCAATTGTCGAGACTATTCCTGAACCTGAGCCTGAGCCTGAGCCAATTGTCGAGACTATTCCTGAGCCTGAGCCAGAACCTGAGCCAATTGTCGAGACTATTCCTGAGCCTGAGCCTGAGCCAATTGTCGAGACTATTCCAGAGCCTGAACCTGAACCAATTGTCGAGACTATTCCTGAGCCTGAGCCTGAACCTGAGCCAATTGTCGAGACTATTCCAGAGCCTGAGCCTGAGCCAGTAGTTGATCCTCAACCTATTATAGATCCAACTCATGAACCTGCAATCGAACCTATTGAAGATAAATCTGCAATTGAACAGGTTGTAGAGGATGTTGTTGAAGAAGTTGTTGACGAAGTAGTCGATAAGGTTGCAGCTGGTGTTGCTCAAGAGTTGGGCGATGTAACTTTCGAAGGTGTAGTCAGAGAAGCTCTTGAAGAAAAAGCGGAAGAGCTCATTGAAAAAGTTGTTGAGGAAGTTGTTGAAGAGGTTCTTGAAGAGGTTGAAGAGGAGATAGAAGAAGCTCTTGAAGAAGGTAAAGACATCGAAGAAACTATCGAAGAAGCTGTTGAAGAAGCAGTTGAAGAAATAGTTGAAGAAGTTACAGAAGCTGTCGAAGAAATAGTTGAAGAAGTAGTTGAAGAAGTAGTTGAAGATGTAATCGAAAAAACTACAGAGGATGTTGCTGAGGAAGTTGCTGAGGAAATTGCCGAAGATGTAGTCGAAGACGTGATTGGTGAATCACTTGAAGATGTCGTTAAGCAAGTAGTTGAAGAAAAAATGGATGAGATAACTGAAGCAGTTGAAGAAACTGTTGAAGAATCAACCAAAAAAGACTTTGAATACTAAGCTCTCCCAATTATTTTTATTTTTATTTCTTTTTTATTTATCATAGCGCAAAAGTAATTTATGGTACCGAATCTAAATCTAATTGATGACTTCAGCTGTTTTAGCTATACTTGCAGGTGGCTTTTCCAGGAGATATCAAGAAATCAATGTTAAATGGAAAGACAAAGCGTTAACCAAATTTGAGGGAGTACCCCTACTAGTTAATTTAGTTAAAAGAGCTGTGGCATGTTATGATACAATTTACATATCTGTAAATTCTGATGATAGAAAAGAAGACTATCTGAAAGTTTTTCATCAATTTGAACCTTCCTTAAAGCCTATATTTGTAGTAGATAGTGAGAACACAGAAATTCAAGGTGTTTTACGGGGAATAACTTCCATTTTAACCAAGTATAAAGAAAAAGAAATACAATTTATAGCGACAGATTTTCCTTTTATTGATTTTAAAGTACTTGAAAATATCAAAACTGAAAATGGAGGGGTTGGTATTCTAGATTATTCAAGTGGTATGATTGAACCTCTTCTCACTCGTTATGGATCCCAAAGATATTTTCCAAAACAGTTCCAGAACTTATCTTTATCTAGAGCTGATGTAATAATAAGAATGTCATCTCATCTGAATATTTACAATATTGAAGAGATTCTTGAAATGAACAAGCTATCCCCCGGTGTTTTTGATAATATCAATTTTCAATCGGAATCCAATAATGTAAATTATGTTCATAATGAAAATAAATCTATAGTAATGCCTGAACCAAGAGAAATTAGAAGATTTGATTTGCGGAAATTGAATTTTTCACAAGAATCTGTTAATTATACTAATCTGATTAATGAAATAATTGATAAAAAACAATTTTATGCTGCTTTCCTATGGTCTAGATACTTTTTTCAAAATGATATTATTTCTTCAAAAGATCACCAAAACTTCGGAAAAACAGCGTTGAAAGAAGAATCAAAATTGTGGTTAGATGAAAGTTTACCTTTTCTAGCTCTTCATGCTCTTCAAGACTTAGTTCAACATTTTCCTGAAGAAGAGAATGAAAAAATTAGTAATGAGATTTCTTCACTTAGAAAAAAAATGAGTATAGAACCTCGAAGAATCAACTAATTTCGAGATATCTATTTTTTAGTTATTTTAATTGCACAAACTTTGAATTCTGGAATCTTTGCATAAGGATCTAAGGCATCATTTGTAAGGAGATTAGCAGCTGACTCTTTGAAGTGGAAACTCATGAAAACCACCCCTTCTTGAATCCTCTCTGTGACTCGTGCTACGGTTTCAACTTTTCCTCTTCTTGATTCTATAGTAATTTTATCTCCATCATTAATTCCCAGTTGCTTAGCATCATTAACGTTTATTTCACTTCTTTCTATAGGTCTTCTTTTATGCAATCCTTCGGCTCTACGTGACATTGTACCAGTATGGAAATGGTATAGAATCCTTCCTGTTGTTAGTATTAATGGATACTCATCATCAGGCAATTCAGCAGGATCAATGTAAGTAACAGCATGGAATTTACCTTTACCTCTGCTAAACTCTCCTTGATGGAGAATTTTAGTTCCAACATGTTCCTTGTCTTTACAAGGCCATTGTAATCCAACTTCCTTGATTCTTTCGTAATTTATTCCTCCATATAATGGAGAGATTGTAGCTATTTCATCCATAATATCACTTGGACTGCTATAATTTGCTTCTATTCCAAAACGGCTCAACATATCTTGAAGAATAGCCCAATCATCTCTTCTCTTTCCAATTGGGTCTACAGCTTTTCTTACTCGTTGAACCCTTCTCTCTGTGTTTGTAAAGGTTCCATTTTTTTCTGCAAAGGATACACCTGGTAAAACAACATCTGCATACTTTGCAGTTTCAGTTAGAAACAAATCTTGCACCACAAGGAATTCAACATTTTCGAGTGCTTCCTTTACATGATTTAGATTTGGATCGCTTAAAGCTGGATTTTCTCCCATTATGTAAATTCCACGAATATCTCCTTTATGTGCCGCATGCATTATTTCTACAACAGTTAAACCAATCTTGTCATCAAGATTAGATACTCCCCAAGCTTTCTCAAATTTAGCTTTATTTTCTGGAATTGTAACATTTTGATATCCCGGGTAGACATTAGGTAATCCTCCTAAATCACAAGCTCCTTGAACATTATTCTGACCACGAAGAGGATTAACGCCTGCACCTTGACGTCCAATGTTTCCAGTTAACATAGCTAAATTGGCGAGAGATAGAACATTATCAGTACCAGTTGTGTGCTGAGTTATACCCATTGAATAAACTATTGAAGCTGTTTTAGCGTTTGCATATAACCTAGCAGCTTCTTTCACTTCATCAACATTGACATTTGCTATCTTACACAGTAACTCAAGTGAAGTGCTTTCTAGACCTTTTTTAAACTCCTCAAATCCTTCAGTTCTGCTTTTGATGAATTCTTCATCATGTAGGTTTTCTTCGAGGATGACTTTCATGAAAGCGTTGATTAGCGCAACATCTGATCCTGGTTTATGCTGTAAATAAATCTCTGAATGATCTACAAGTTCTATCCTTCTTGGATCAGCAACAATAACCTTAGTATCTTCTCTTCTAATTGCTTGTTTGATTTTAATTCCTATAACGGGATGAGCTTCTGTTGTGTTACTCCCTATTACGAAAATGACTTCAGCATTATTAGTTAAATCATCAATACTGTTTGTCATAGCTCCTGAACCAAAAGCTTTTGCTAGTCCTGTTACTGTTGAAGCATGGCATAATCTTGCACAATGATCAACGTTGTTGGTTCCAATTGCAGCTCTAGCAAATTTCTGCATTAGGTAATTTTCTTCGTTAGTACATTTAGCAGAGGCCAAGAAAGCAAGAGCTCCAGGACCACTTTCATCTCGAAACTCTTTCAATTTATTCTCAACAAGATCTAATGCTTCATCCCAAGATGCTTCTACAAACTCTCCATTCTTCTTGATTAGAGGTGTATCTAGTCTCTCTGGGTGATTGACGAATTCCCAGCCATATCTGCCTTTTACACACAACGCCATTCCATTAACAACATTATCATGATTAGATTCTACATAAGAAATTGTTTTAGTGTTAGGGTTTGCTAAAACATCAAAATTACAGCCAACTCCGCAATAAGAACAAACTGTTGTGGTTCTTACCAAATCTTCACAATAATCTGCATCTCGCAAATGATGGTTAACAAGAGCACTTGCTGGACAAACAACTCCGCAATTTCCACATGCTACACAACCTGCACTCTCAAAGCTTCCACCATCGGGTGTTGATGGATATCCGTCAAATTTACCTCTTTCAATAGAAAGAACATTACAAACTTGAAGTTCTTGGGTTACTCTGACACAGCTACCACATTTGATACAATTTTCATAATTAAGAGAAAAGAATTCATTAACTTCTTTTAATTCAACTTCCTTTTCTACAGGTTCTACTGGTGCTTCTAAGTATTTACTCTCTAGCTCTTTAATTTTACAACTTCGTCCTGTAGCACATTCTGGACATTCACCTGTGTGTAAACTAGCAAGTTTAGTGATTAAAGCTGTTCTAGTTCTTAAAATTCTTTCTGCATCTGTTCTGATAACAGCGTTTGGCTTAGCAAGTTCCTTGCAAGATGCTACAGTTTTTGCTTTATCCTCAACCGTTTCTTCAATAACACAAACTCTGCATCTTCCAACAGGTTCTAGAGCGGGGTGGTGACAGATAGTTGGAATTTCAATGCCGTTTCTTTCGGCTATAGAAAGATATGTTTCATCTGTTCTACACTCAACTTCCTTGCCATCTAATGTTATCTTAATAATTTCTTCATCTGACATAATTTTCACATAATCCAGTGATTATTTTGATAATGATTGTGTTACTAAAAATAATTTTTACAAAAATCTTTCGCTTTAATGTTTCACTACTAAGTCATAATATTACACAAAACTTTAATCTAGTAAAGAAATATGTACTCCGTAGTTTGTTAATCATATATACTATCTGAAGTAAAGCAAAGAGGAGAAACATGTCAGAAACAAATCACAAACTGTATTTTTCTGATTCAAGAAATATACAAGAGATTCAAGATGAATCAGTAGACCTTGTCGTAACTTCTCCCCCCTACTGCATGGTTCAGATATGGGATTCTGTTTTTTCTCAACTTAATCCTAAAATCGAAATTGCTTTAGAAGAAGAAGATGGTAATTTAGCTTTTGAATTAATGCATCAAGAACTGGACAAAACTTGGAATGAAGTATATAGAGTGCTAAAAACTAATGGCATTGCATGTATAAATATCGGAGATGCAACGCGAAGTATTGGGAATAATTTTAAATTATATGCATCTCATGCTAGAATAATATCTCATTGTTGTAGAATAGGATTTCAATGTCTTCCACTGATTATTTGGTCAAAATTAACTAATTCTCCTAACAAATTTATGGGATCAGGAATGCTTCCTCCTGGAGGATATGTTACTTTAGAACACGAGTATATTCTTATTCTACGAAAAGGGGGAAAAAGAGAATTCGAAGGTTCAAAAGAGAAGCAAAGAAGAAAGAATAGTTCATATTTCTGGGAAGAACGAAACACATGGTTCTCCGATGTTTGGGATTTGAAAGGGGTTCATCAATCTCTCAAACAAAACAATACAAGAGAAAGAAGTGCTGCTTTTCCTTTTGAGCTGGCATATCGACTTATCAGTATGTATTCTTTAAAACACGATACAGTATTGGATCCTTTTCTTGGAACTGGAACAACGATGTTGGCAGCTATGGCTCTAGAAAGAAACAGCATTGGTGTAGAAATTGCAACAGCCTTTAATGAAATGATTGACAATAGGATACAAAATATTGTAACATATGCCAACGAATACAATCAGAATCGTCTAGATGAACATCAAAGGTATATGGATGCTTATACGGCTAAAAACGGAGAATCAAAGTATCGCAACGAATTCTATGGCTTTCCTGTTAAAACAAAACAAGAGATTAGTTTCAAAATAAATGAATTAGAAGATGTTAAGAGAACAGACGAAAGCACGTACCTGATTTCTTACAAGGAATGATTTTCTTCTTACTCTAGATTTTTATAGCACAGCAATTCTGTTTTCTTAGTATAAAGAAGTGTTTCCTTGATTATAGATACAAAAGTAGCAATAATTGTCCCTGAAAAAGATCAAGCTGCTCAAACAATGTGGAATATTCTAAAACAGCAATCTATGTTTAAAGAGACAGATGATGTGTTCGATAACAAACCCGTCTATTCTCTAATACAAAATCCAAATCACATAAAATTAATTCATTCTAGTAGAGATGGGGTTGAATCAAATCATCTTGATGAAAGTGTAAAAGCTGAACTGTATATATTTGCAAGTAGACATAGAGCTGCTTCTGGGACACCAGCTTTATTGATACATCCAACAGGTAATTGGTCAAAAACCACACTAGCAGGGAGAGAATCTGAGCTTTCTTACACCTCAAGCTGGGCTTTGAATTTTGGTTTGAGGAAACTAAAAGAAAAGCAGGAAAAATTCAATCTAGATGAGTTCAAAGTAGATTTAGAGGTTACTCATCATGGTCCAACTGAATTGATGACCCCACTCATTTTCATGGAATTAGGGAGTAGTGAAGAATACTGGATTCATGAAAAAGGAGCTGAAGCTGTTGCTGAAGCAATAGTTGAAACAGCTGAAGGTTTTATCCAGAGAGGGGAACCTAAAGAATCAAGTTTCATTGGATTAGGTGGCAATCATTATGCTTATCGTTTTCATAAGCATATAATGGAGAATCCAGATGTTCATATTAGCCATATAGCTGCTAAACATTCATTAGATGATTTAAAAGAGGAAGTGCTAAAACAAGCATTTGATAAAACCATTGAAACACCTAGTGGAGCATTAATAGACAAAAAGGGAGCAAGATCGGAACAGAGAAAAAATGCTATTGAGATGTTAGATAATCTAGATCAAGAGCATATCTTCATCTAAATTTCTTTAAAATATTTTTCAAATTCTTCTAGCTCTTCTTCTATTTGTTTTAGTTCTTCAGGATTTTCTACTAGAGGTTTTGAATAATCAAATAACTCTGTTTCAGGAACATTTAGATTCTTTCTTGTATTTTGTTCAATTTTATTTATTCGAACTTTGGTTGCAAAGAATTTTATGAACTTGAACTTCAACTTAGAGGATTTCTTTTTCCATTCTTCGGCAAAATTTCCACTTTCAATATTTTCTAAGACATCCTTCATTTTTTTCTTTAGTGGAAGATTTCTGAATTTAATTCCTCTGGTCATTGCACCATATTGACTTGTTTGAGAATGAAAATCAACTTGCTTGACTAAACCAATTTGAGCCATTTTTCGATAGGTATAACTCATTTCTTCGGACATATACATCTCTGTTAGAACTGCTTCAGCAGGATATCCAGCATCTATGAGAGTATAGATGCTAGTCAACAAAACACGACCAAAAGCAGGACCAAAAGCTTGCTCATTAAATAGATCTAGAACAGCTTCTTGTTTGAACGTAACATCAATTGCACCTCTTCTAAGAGTACCTATCGCTTTACACAAGGCAAGGAGTATCTCATTAGCGTTACCTGAAGCGTCATTTTCCACATGAATAAAACTATAAAATCCTTCTTTAGATAGAAATCGTTCTCGAACACCAACACCGATCATTCTAGGTGCTATTAGAAGAACATCATGTTTTGTTGATGGTTTTATTATCTCAAATGCAATATTGTATCCACTAGCGAAAACTAAAGCACCTTGATCTCTGAAATTATTCTTTAAGACTTTTTCATAAATCTCTACCATTACTTCATCTGGTATCAAGAAGAAAAGAACATCTGCTTGTTTAGCTGCTTCATAGATTGAAAAGACTTCAAACCCATCTTTTATCGCCCGTTTTTTGTATTCATCGTCTTTATTGCCAATTATAACTTTCAAACCAGAATCTCTCATATTTAACGCTTGAGCTCTCCCTTGATTTCCATATCCTATTACTGCAATGGTTAAATTTGATAAGTGATCAATGTTACCATCTTCTTCAGTAAAAACGCGTTTTGTCATGAACTAATGCTGTTTTAACATTTAATAATAATTGTGGTTTTTTTATATGGTAGTTAAGTTAAAGCTATGATTCTATGAATAAGGTTAGTATAAACAAGAAGAGAGGGAAATTAGAAGGTTCAACCATAATTATTACTGGTGCATCTTCAGGGATAGGGAAATACTTAGCTCTTTCATTAGTCCCTATGAAACCAAAACTAGTAATTGTTGCACGAAGAGAAAGAAAATTAATGCAAACTGCACGCTTACTTAAGAAACAGAAAATCAAAGTATTACCCATTGTGGGAGATGTGAGAAACGCTGATGATAGAAAAAAGATAGTTGAATTTACACTTAAAGCATTCGGCAGAATTGATGTTTTGGTGAACAATGCTGGATTAGGAAAGGTAAACTTGTTTGTTGAACAACCAGAAGAAGAAATTAATGAATTAATTGATACTAATATTTTAGCCTTAATCAAATTGACACAAATGATTCTACCAATAATGAAGGAACAATGGGAGGGTCATATTATTAATCTTTCATCAACTCTTGCCTTGTTTCCACCTTACTCGCTTGCGGTGTATAGTGCGACTAAAGCAGCAGTAAAAACATTCAGTGATGGAATTAGGGAAGAAGCTAAGGAATATGGAGTCAATATTTCAACAGTTTTTCCAGGACCGTATAATACAGAATTCAATGAAGTTGCGGGAATGGGAAAATCCTCTTTCAAAGGATTTAATGTAAAAAAACTAGCAAATCGAATGGTCAAACTAATTGTAAAACCTAAGAATGAGCTTATTCAACCATGGGTCTTTGTTCCTCTAGTTTGGTTATCAAAACGATTTCCATTTATTTATAAAAAAACAACAGAATGGATAGCATCGTCTATTTGGAAAGGAAAGGAACAAACAGAAGAAGAACTAGCCGTAGAGAAAGAACTAGAGAAAAAAGAGAAGATTAAGATAATTGCAAATTGAAGAGAATGATCTTATGGTTTATTAAAAAGATCAAATCTTGAATAATGACCGCTAATGTCGAAATTTTGTCTTTCTTGAATAGCTAGAAGTGGGTCAACATCACCATATATTATTCCTTCTTCATCAATTAGTGGTCCTGCAACAACATTACCCTTAGGATCTATAATTACTGATCCACCATTTTGCCAACTTCTTGAACGGGATTCCATGATATTTTTCATCGGAAATTCTGATTCATCTAGATGAGAGAAATCTGTTGGTCTTATCAAACCTGAAGTAGATGCAACCCAGGATCTTCCCTCTAGAGCAATAAATCGAGTGATATCTTCAGTTAACTTTGAGCTCCCTGGCCAAACAGCAATATGAAGGATTTCTTCTTGAAGATGTAAAGCTACTCGTGCTAGAGGAAGCCAATTTTCCCAGCAGTTCAATCCTCCAACCCTGATATTCTTTAAATCATGAGTCTTTAATCCAAGTCTGTCTCCATCAGCCCAAACCAATCGTTCCTCATATGTTGGTTTAAGTTTTCGATGACGGCCTTTAATTTCACCATCTTCACCGATGGTTAATAAAGTACAATAGATGGAGCCACCTTCTTTTTCGGCTATCCCCCCCATAAACATTATTTCCAGATCCTTAGCTAGATTTTTCATTTCTTGAATAATAGAACTATCAGCTAAGTGTAAAGCTTCTTGCCAGTATTTAGTATAAACTTGCTTCTGTTGAGGATCATTAAACTTGGCTCCTCCAGAAGGAGAAACCCATTGGGGGTAACCTGGAATCAGTGTTTCACCCCATGTAACTAAATCTGCACCATTAGATTTTGCTTCTTTGATTCTATCTGAAAGCTTTTCCCATGTTTTTTGTGCATCTAGAAAAACGGGTGCAATTTGAATACATGCAATTCTTATCATAATAAAAAAAACAAGAAAAGTGTAAAAAGGTTTTGCGTAAGAATAATTCTAAAAAGTAAGAAAGAAGCGAATCGCGTTATGATTCACCTATAAAGTTTGCGAGAACAGCCATAACAGTGTGCAATCTATTTTCCGCTTCATCAAAGACAATACTATGTTCACTTTCGAATACTTCTTCTGTAGCTTCTTTATGTTTGTATGGTAAACAGTGCATGAAGGAATAATCGGACTTTGCATTAGCACATAGTTCTTCTGTGACAATGAAATCCTTAAACGCTGCAAGTTTTTGTTTCTCTTGATCCTCTTCACCCATGGAGATGAATGTATCTGTTACTACAATATCAGCCTCAGTAACTGCGGCAACTGCATCATTTGTTATACTAATTTTAACATCTTTTTCTTCAGCAATCTCTTTAGCCATCGCAACTATATCATTGGGTGGTTCATATCCCTTTGGAGTTGCTACAGACATATGCAATCCCATCTTAGCACATCCAATTAATAGGGAATTGCAAACATTATTTCCATCTCCAACCCAAGCCAATTTTAACCCAGCTAATCTTCCTTTGTGTTCTTCAATAGTTAAAAGATCAGCAAGAATTTGAAGTGGGTGATATTTATCCGATAATGCATTAATTATAGGAATTTTCGAATACTTAGCCAATTCTTGAACATCATCATGTGCATATACTCTTGCAAGCACACCATCAACCATTCTAGAAAGAACGCGTGAAGTGTCCTTAATGGTTTCACCACCACCTAGTTGTATATCAGCAGAACTAAGAAAAAGAGCATGGCCACCAAGAAAATACATAGCAACCTCTGTTGAAACACGGGTTCTTGTTGAACGTTTTTGAAAAATCATACCAAGTGTCATTCCTGACAATGGTTTGTTTCGTTTGTAAGCTTTGAAATCAGCTTTCAATCTTTTTGATTCATCAAGAAGAAAACGAATTTCTTCTGCAGTAAAATCTTTCAATGAAAGAAGAGATCTACCTTTTAAATCCATATTAATCACTAGGTCAAATGTCGAAAGTAGATTTAAAAAATGTTCGATATGAAGTTTGAGAATAAGTTTAATAGTGTTAAAACAGTTGAAAACACTTAGAAGATATTTTAGTGTTTATTAAGAAAAGGAGAGATTACAATAACAACCAAATCAGTAATCATAATTGGTGCAGGTCTTGCGGGTCTTTCTACAGGATGTTATGCTCAAATGAATGGATTTAATTCGAAAATATTTGAACGAAATACCATTCCTGGGGGTGTAGTAGCTTGTTGGAAGAGAGGAGAATATCTGATAGATGGAGGAATTCATTTCAATACGGGATATAAACCCGGAGTTGATTTATACAAGATATTCAAAGAAGTAGGGGTTCACAAAGTAAAACATGTTGATATGGATGTATATGGAGAATTCGTAGATGAAGCAAAAGGTAAGAGTATTAGAATTCACAAAGATTTAGACAGGCTTCAAAATGAATTGATACAACTATTTCCAAATGATGTCAAAACGATCAAACAAATCATCAAAGGCTCGCAAAAAATGGCGAAAATAGATATTAGCATGATAGGACTCGAAAAGCCTTCAGAGCTTACTACTCTCTGGGATCACATCCGAATGATGGGTGATTATATTAGAATTGCTAGATACATGTTTGGAAAGTATGGAAAATCCGTAAGAAAGTACAGTTCTCAAATTCAAGATCCTCTTCTAAAAGATCTTCTCATGTATATGTTTCTTCCAGATGTACCTGTTTGGTTCATTTTAATGATACTTGGTCTACTCTCCACTGATCATATGGGTCTAATTGCAGGGGGGTCATATGATTTGGTGAAAAATATGGAAAAACAGTATCTAGATCTAAAAGGGGAGGTAAACTACAAGTGTGATGTAGAAGAGATATTGGTTGAAGACAATCGTGCCGTTGGTGTGCGTCTAACTAATGGAGATACTCATTTCGCAGATTATGTAATCTCTTCTGCAGATGGATATCATACTATTTTTGAGCTGTTATCAGGTAAATAT
>JAEOTK010000060.1 GCA_016839875.1 Candidatus Heimdallarchaeota archaeon | reverse complement strand
TCATCTTTTGTCCAGTAGCGAATCTCTCTCCATCTCTCAAGATATTGCGTTCTCTAATGTCGAAATCATCTATTTCTATTCCATCTTTTCTCATTTTTTCAACGATCATATTGAGACAAGTTTCTATAGCAAAAGATGTTTGATTAACTCCGAAACCTCTCATTGCTCCGCAAGGCGGATTGTTTGTATAGACTGCTTTAGCGTCCACATCAACATTGGGAACATAATAGGGACCACAACAATGACCAGCAGCTCTTTCAACAACTTTAGCACCAACTGATGCATAAGCTCCTGAATCTGCCATTAATTTCATTCTAACAGCTGTAAGTTTTCCTTTTTCATCTGCTCCCACTTCATAATCCATTGTCATTGGATGACGTTTAGGATGCATTCGGAGAGATTGTTCTCTAGTTAAAACAGTTTTGACAGGTTTCTTCAAGATATAAGCTGCTATTGCTGTCTGAGCTTGACACGAAAGATCCTCCTTTCCTCCAAAAGCTCCACCATTTGTAACTAGCTCAACAATGACATCTTCAATATTCAGTCCTAAGACTTCAGCTATTTGTCGTTGATCTTCATGAACACCTTGACCCTGACTATAGACATGAACTCCTTTTTCTGTTGGTAATGCAAGAGAACTTTCCACTTCCATAAAAGCATGCTCTATTCTTTGTGTTTTGAATTGTTGTTTAATTACATATTTAGAATTATTTAGTGCTTCATTGACATCCCCTCTCCCGAAAAACGTATGTCCAAGCAAATTTCCTTTCTCATGCAATTTATCAGTATCCGGAGATAGAGCTTTATAGGGATCATCAATTGGCTCAAGGATTTCATAATCAACAGTAATCTTCTCTAAAGCTGCACGAGCATGGATCATTGAATCAGCTACAACCATAGCTATAACATCACCAATGTATTTTGTTGTTTCTCCCTCTGCAACAAACGTTGGCCAATCTGGAATTATGTGCCCAATAATACGCTTACCAGGAACATCTTTAGCAGTTAAAACTTTTTCAACTCCACATGCTGTCTCTGCTTGGGTTATATTGATCTTCTTGATTCTCGCTCTTGGATGTTCACTTAACAGTAATGCTCCATGAACCATTCCTTCGACTTCCATATCAGCTATGAACGGTTTTTTTCCAAGAGCCATTTCAATTCCTCTATATCGATGAGTGCTTGAACCTACACCCTTTTCTTTTGGAGTATATCCTCTCTCAAAACCGTATTTTTCTCCAAAGAATTCATTTCTTCTTGGTGGACCTGTTATATCCGTATCTTTCTTCTGCCAATGTTCTTCTGCAGTTTCCATAGCATCTAAGATTCTTTGATAACCCGTGCATCGGCATAGATTACTAGAAATTGCATTAGCTTTTTCTTCTCTAGTTGTTTTTGGATTTCTATCTAGGAAGCTTTTGATTTTCAATGTAATTCCTGGTGTACAGAAACCACATTGAATCGCACCCTCTTTCACGAGTGATTTTGATATTATTTCCTTCTCTTCTTCACTCAATCCTTCAATCGTAATAATTTCCTTTCCCTGAATAGATGATGGTTTTAATCTACATGACATTCTTGCTCTGCCTTCAAGGAGTATTGTACATGCCCCACAGAAACCTTGCCCAGAGCAACCATCTTTACAACTTTTAATCAAACAGACTTCTCTTAAAATATCAAGGACACTCATGCCCTCTTCAAAATCAACATTTGTTTCTTTTCCATTGAGAGTGAAAGTTACGTTCATTGGTTCACCTTAAATTCTTCCCAATCTTTAGGAGTATTAAGATTTAGTGTAATGTTTTTGTCTTTTACTGATATAATCTTTGCTTTTTGCATGTCTTTTTGTTTGTTTATTTCAAAATCAAGTCTTGAATCAGTACTACAAGTTAAGAGATATTGTTTAAATTCCTCAGATAGTAAAACTGGGTGTCCTTTCTTGCTCTGAAACTCTGGTATAGAAACTGATGCATTTGTCGAGCTCATACCTTCAGCTAACTTTTCCCATACAAACTTATTTGGGCATGGTACATCTACTGGAAGAATAAAAGCTCCTGTTTTGGATAATTTTGATTGTGCTAACAATCCATACTGTATTGAAGAAAATTGTCCTTTTTCTGGATTCGGATTTATAGTGATAATTAAGTCTTTGAGTTCAGGCACTTTCTCTTGATATATCTCGAAATCTTTTCCAAGAACTACTATTATCTCCCAAAATCCAATTTCCTTTAATCGTCTTATTTGAAATGATAGGAATGGTTTTCCTTTGAAGTCAAGAAGACCTTTAAGCACTCCCATTCTTTGAGATTCTCCTGCAGCTAAAATAATAACAGGTATTTTCTTGATTTCTGATTTCATTTCAATCTTCCAATCACTGCACGCGTTGTTCTATAAGCTTTTCATGTTAAATTACATTATTTCTGATAAATCGATGTTTCTTTCTTTCGCTTTTTGTTCATTCCATTCTTTGGAAGTAACGGGAACTTCTATCTCATCTTGCTTTCTTTTTTCCAGTTGAAGGGCATCTTCTGGACAAACTAATGCACATACACCACACCCAACACATCGATCATTCACATTACAGATACCATCTACTATCTCTAGTGCTTCAAACTGACACCTATCTAAACAGGTTTCACAACCTGAGCATAAGTCTTCATCGACAGTCATTATGTAATTTGCTTTGACAAAAGCATGAGGTTGATCAAACTCAGTTAATCCTCTAAGAATACCACAACAACAGGTACAGCAATTACATATGTAAAATATCAAATCTTGAGTATTCCTGGTAGAATGAACAAGTCCAGCTCTTTCTGCTTCTTTCAGAATTTCATATGATTCTTCTTTAGTTATAGGTTTTGTATTCTTATCATTATGAAACCAATTTTCTACAGGAGAAAAAATCATACAAACAGATTCAGGATAATTACATTCTTCACCAATTAATCTTTGCTGAACCTTACATATACAATCTCTTATACCCCAACTTTTAGCTCCCTCGATGATTCTTTCAACTTCTTCAGAGGGATGTATTTCAATCTCAGTTTTTATGACTTTTTTAACTGGTATGACTCTATGTATAGCAGGTTTCGATGTCATTAATCCACCATGCTTAGCTTTTTGAAAATACTCTTCAACAAGCTCAGCAAACTTTGCATCCATTCGATACAGTTGTTCTTCATAAATCCCCACAATCCATTCCAGAAGAGCATATTTCCTACCCTCTTCGGAATAATAAGCTATTATCTGTCCTTTTGAATCCATTGTTTCTAGAAGATCTTTTACTTCTTTATTATCTAGATTTAGCCTGCTAGCAATCTCCTCTGATGTTTCACCTTTCATTTTCAATTTACTAGCTAATTCAGCCTCCTCAGGAGTAAAAATCCATTCAAGAATCTTAAGATGGGTTCCATCTTCTACTGCTGGAAAGGAATTAGGTATTTTATCTAAAACTTTTGCTAGTTTCTCATAAGGATTTTCTGTAGTTGCCATTTGTTTATTCACCTTTGAATGATTAAGAATTCTTCCTATATTTAGATAGTTCTTCAATTGAATTGAGAAGTTTTTTAACTGCAATTTCTATCATCTGTTTTCCCTTCTCAATTGAAATGCCTTCTAATGAACCTGCAATTCCAGTAGAAGTAAATTGATCTGTTCTTGAAGCTAAATAAAGATCACCAATTTCTCTTCCCCACTTCTCTGCAGATGTTAATCCTTCGAATC
>JAEOTK010000395.1 GCA_016839875.1 Candidatus Heimdallarchaeota archaeon | reverse complement strand
TGTGAAAGAGAAGGAAGAGCGAATTGAATGCAGAGTTATTATAGAAGTAGCGTCATTAGACGGAAAAATAGTTTATGGAAAGAAAGAGGAAATTGTGTTAAATAAGAATATACAGATGATTAAAGAACTGAGAATAGACACACAGGATCTATCAGGAACCTATATTGTTAGGGCAGAACTGGAGAGAGACGGCGTCATCTTGTCTAAAGGAAATCACATTTTTTCAGTATTTGATGAAGATGATTTAGAGGTGCCCACAAATGAATTTACAGTGTTAGATCCACAAGAAGAAATTGCTTCATTTCTAAGAGAGAGAAGAATGAAACGTGTTGATTTCGATACGGGAATGCTGAACCAGAAACCCATATTTATTACGGAGTGTAGGGACTTATGGGACAGACGAGATGTCTTTAAGAAACTCATAGTACTCCTTGATTACGTTAGACGTGGCGGCGTAGCCGTATTCTTACAAGCTCCATTTAAGTCAAGTCTAGATCGAGAAAAGAAGGAAAGTCTCGAAAGCCCTTTGTTTCTAACGGGGTTATTCCCATTTAAGCCTAAGGGCAGACATTTTCTGGTTGGAAATTGGCTTGGAGCTTTCCATTTTATAATGAAGCATCCTATATTTGATGGGCTTCCTTCAAACTGTTTCATGAGACAAATCTATGAAAATATACAGCCACATGAAACGATTATTGAGATAGAGGGAGAACCTATTGTTCTCTTGATTGGCAGGGAAGTGGTATCTGCACCTGCCTGGTGTGGATCAGACATGGCACTAATTTCTTATGGCAAAGGCAAAATAATCCTCTCCACGCTTCGCTTGGTAGAGAACTTGGGCAGGGATCCGGTTGCAGACAAAATATTTTATAACTTGATCACTTTCACTGAATCGCAAATCAGCAAGGTTTCAGAAAGCAACACAGATAGATTGCATCGTGAAATAGATGATTACTTGAAAAAATTTGATATTTCAAAGGAGTCCTGCAAGTAAGTCCTTCAAAGTAACAGCAACTGACAAAGACGTAATCAAACAGTGTGTATCTTAATTATAGTCTATTTTGCAGATACATGTATTCATCTTCGAATTCAAGATTTTTTCGTACACTGTTTCTAATATTGAAAATTATATTCGAAGACAAGAAGACGACACAAGCATAATGCTGATTTAATCATACCATATAGGAAAGGCATCAAGATTAAGGAGGCATATATGGTTGGATGTTGCACGTACAAAATTTATTATTTATGAATAGACTATTGTTGTTTTATTATGAGAGATTTTATTAATAACAAGTTTTTGAAGGAAGTGCTTGTTTTCTTTGGAAGTAATGTTTCTTCTAGGAAGAGTCATCTGGCATATATGGCTTTTCATAGTCCTCTTGCCTTCGCTGATTCCATGGTTAGAGTTCAGCATCAACTATCAAAGAAAGGAGACAGTTTTTTCTATCCAGACCTTTCTTTAGCAAACATATCTAGGTATGATTTGGTGGTTCTTCCAGAAGGGATAACTCAACGGGTGAAAGAAGAGTATGTTCCAGATCTTATTTCTTATCTGGATCAGGGAGGATCTCTCTTTCTTGTTCAGCCCACAAACAATGAAGGTAAACTTCCAGAAAGATTGGAGAATCTGCTTGAATGTAGATTCTTAGAATGGTCAAAGCTAGATCTTCCATCATGCTCCATACTTTCAGGTAATTCTATAAATAAAATACTAGGTCAGAATAAGGGTGAATCCGCATATATTAACACATGTCAAAATTACATGAGATTAGAGTGCAAGGACACTGACATAGATATCTCTACACTTATTGGATCCTCTGGAGAGCCAGATTTATTTCTCTTCAAGAATACTAAGATATCTCTCTGCACCACAGATCTATTCTCGCTTTACACTCCATTCTCAATGTATCTAGAGAGTTACGACACAATCTCGTTACTCATCACCAACATTATAAGACAAATATTAGGTTTCAAAATCATAAGTCGGCCAGCACTACAAATGGAGAAGTTCTGGATCCAAGCATTTCAAGCCTACGCAAAAGCAAAGCTCTGGATACTAGAAGCCCTACAAAGATCAAATAAAATTTCCTATGAAACAATTCTCGACAATTTCAAAGAATCAGACTCTTTAATCTTTGAAGCTGCACAAAAGGCTGCTAAGAAACGAGATAAAAAGGGCGCATGGAAAATATATCGAAGAGCTGTCCAGAACCTATCTTACTGTATGAAAAAGATTACAAAGTCTAACTTCTACATCTTTGATTATGTACATGGAGGAACACTTTTTCCAAGCCTTGACCTCACGCTCAGTGTAATCGAGTTTAAGAATCCAGACAAAAGCGTCAGGTTTATGCGAAGAAACCTAGAGTGGACCGACATAAGCGGAGGCAGAATTGTTGATGAAGTTGCAGCTAACACTTGGGAGGCTCTATCAAAATACTATCCAAATGATATTGAATTCATAAGAAAATGTGCCAAGGAAGGAAGATTAGAGCATGTAAAAGGAACATATTCTCAACCTTTCATCAATCTTTTCGATGAAGAATGCAATGTGCGACAATTCTATTATGGCAACAAGGCTGTAAAGGAGGCATTGGGCATAAATGTTTTAACCTATTGGGCATCTGAATTCGCCTATCATCCT
>JAEOTK010000394.1 GCA_016839875.1 Candidatus Heimdallarchaeota archaeon | reverse complement strand
CAGTAGCTTTGAAATTGAATGGTGTGATTGCAGTGGTTCCATATGGTTTAATTTCAGTTTTTGACATTAAACCAATTAGTTTAACGTAAGAGACAGATCCATCACCATCAGCATCAGTTACTGTGATATAGTAAGCTTCTTTCTTTTTAATATGGTCTTCTGTCTCAACATGCTCTATAGGTTCATCTGTTTCATATTGAATTTCAGGATTTGGTGTTTCATAATCTTCAAAATAAAACTTAATGTAAGGAGCTGTATCGTTTACATCTGCAAAATTAGAACCTTCTCCGCCTGACCAGCATTCTCGATTATCACAGAATAAACATGTTATACCAATTGCTGGACCGTAACCATTATCAGCGAGGTGATAATAGGGACTTGTAGAAGGAATTATACTCCTTGCAGCTAGTTCAATTTTGTTGTGTGTACCATTGTAAAAATCTGTAAATCTAGTTTCTGTATTAACATAAAAATCAACTGCAGAAGTATTCACATAAGAAGTGTAAGTAACATCATATAATCCATTCACTGAAACACCGTATTGATCAAGATCAAAATTCTCATCATGAATAGTACCCTTGAATACACCATCAGTTTTTTTACTACAATCAAGTGTTATTACTGGTGCAATATCTTCAGCTTGAACAAATGAATAAGTATCATTGTTTTCATCTCTGGCAAATGTATCATTGTTGGCAAATGTAAATAGGAAAGAGAATAACAGAAGAAAAATCAGTGTTAAGTATCTTTTTTTCATAGTAAATACAAGCTAAAAATGCAAAATTCTTAAGTTTTTCCCATGAAATCCGACAAAAATATGGGGCAGACCTTTATGATTCTGAAATAGTAAAGAACTCCAATCTTTCAATATTAATCAATGCATTTTGTGATAATTTGAGTATTGCAGATAAAAAGAAATCCAAATCTGTATGCATTTTCATTTGCTCATAAATATCTAAAAGAGTATCTGTTACATTGTTTATACAGTTTGTTAAGATGTGACCATAATCTGTATACTCACTTGGATCAAGATTCTTGAAAAGATCCTTTCTCTGCTCTTTGAATATATCCATTGCTCTTTGATTTGAATGAGGGAGAGATATTGCAGATCTAATTAGAATCTCTAGTTCAGAAATTTCTTTTTCCGTGGGATAATTGTGAATTCTCTTATCTAAAAACACTAGAATATATGGAAGTATGTTATCATCAAATTGTGCAACTGATTCTAGTATATTGGCTAAAACTTGTAACCAATCAGAAGCATTTTCTCGTACAACTTCGTCAGTCAATACAGATTGAATTTTAACGAATCCTAATTGTGAAGAAGCTTTGACTTGCTCAAATTTTCTAGTTCTTATTAATTTAACAGCAAATTTCAGCTGTCTAAGTCCATCATTTATTTCCAATTCACGAATATATGTAGCTTTAAATCTTTCAACCAAGGGAATATCTTTTGTTGCTAAATCAATTTTTTCAGGTTTAGGTATAGAAAACAGTTCATCTTTTTTTTGTTCGATTGATCGATTATCAGAACCAACATGAACTTGTGACCTCACAGTGTTTTGACTATCTATGAAAAGTATATTTGCAGTAAGATTAGAATCTATACATTGATGAACATCTACTAACTCGCATAAACCTCTTGAATCAACTGTAACTTTAACTGAAGATGGGATGTAAACCATCCGTTTTTTATTACATCGATTACATTGATATGAAATACTTATCTTGTCAGTAATATCCGCCAATTTTAAACCTCATATACCGAACAATAAAACAAACATAATATTCTTTTAATCTCTTTCTTTAGTGCTAGGAAAACAGCTTGAAAAGAAATCTTATTATTAGTTTAATAAATATATGCAGAGTGAAAATGGGTATCAAATCGAATTACCTAGAGATTATTAGTGGAGAAAAAGAAGAAATTCCAAACCAGTTTCTCGATCAATTATTTGCTTTAAGGCAACAACATGAAGAAGAAGTATTTCCATTTCTTCCACCTTCACTTGAGTTTTATAAAGCATCATGGAAAATCCCTAATATATCGAGTGAACAAAGCATGTGGTTTTTAGCTATTAATGAGGAAAATCTAGTAGTTGGATTTGGAGCTACGAGTTGGAATATTGAATATGATAATTTAGATCGGGCACATTTTGCAATATATGTTGCTGAGCCTTTCAGAAGAAAAAAATATGCAACTGCGATACTAAAAGAGATAGTGGAGAAACTTCCTTCACAAATCACTAAGCTAGGTGTAAGTAGTTTTGAACATATTGATGGTTATCTATTTCTTAAGAAACTTAAAGAAGAATATCAGTATATAGAGAATGTACTTATAGCGAATCTTTCAGAATTTAATCCAATAGAAATAGAACAAGAAGCTATAAGACAGAAAACAAAAGCAGAGAAAGAAGGATATGAGCTTATTTTTATTGATAGAGTTAAGTATGGGGATTATCTTGATTATTCTGATTTTGTGAAAGCTATTGAAGCTATATGGAATGATATGCCTAGAGAAAATCTTTCAGATGAGGATACTAAACTTACTACAGAGAGACATCAGGAGATTTATGAAAATCACCAGCTTAAAGGAGCTAGGTATTTTACTTTTGTTGCTATTCATAAAGAATCAAAACAAGCTGTAGGGCTTACTAAAACATGTGTTTACCAATATCAACCATGGGTATCATGGCAGGATGATACTGGGATAATTAAAGAGCATAGAGGACATGGTTTAGGATTAGCTTTAAAATATCAGATGCTCGATAAATTACTAAAAGAAACAGAAGCAGAATATTGGTTCACGGGAAGTAATCATGAAAATATTTACATGATTAAGATTAATAAAGCACTTAATCATAAAGAATGGACAAAAGAATATGTTTTCGAATTTGATAGAGAATATTTGTCAGAAAAATTGTTGAAATTAGAAGAATAGTAAATAAATCTCTCAAGAAAGTCTTAAATATTTAAAATTAAATTAATACTAATTTCAAGATATGAGGAAAGTCATATGGGTAAATTGACTAAAAGATTGGATTTAATATTAATCATTTTATTAAGTACGCTGATCCTTTGCAATTTAGCGTTTTATAATCTTCTAGCGAATACGATTGATGAATTTCAGCCAAAATACGAAACACAGTATATTGATCATTCTCCAATTCTAATTGAGTATGATTCCAATTTTTCTGATTATGGGTTCACAGGTAGCGGAATAGAAAATGATCCATATATAATAGAAAATTTAAGGATAAATACTACAACAAGTAATGGTATTGAAATAAATGGAACTACTAAACATTTCAGAATTAGAAATT
>JAEOTK010000393.1 GCA_016839875.1 Candidatus Heimdallarchaeota archaeon | reverse complement strand
GTATTATCTCTATTACTTAAAGCAAAATCGTAATCTGACCATACAGTAGCTGCAAATACAGCAATAGCTGATGTACTAGTTATTTCTATTCCAGCTAAGGGAATAGATGTTCCTCCTTGATTGTTGTTTGAATCATCATGTATAACTACAGGTGCTGGTGAATTTCTATCCGCTTGATAGAACATTTCTTCTCCATAGAGTAACCAATGGACATCCGCGGAACTAGTAGTACTATAAAGAGAACATGGAGAATAGAATTGAACTTTTCTTGTGAGAATTTCTGTTATTTCAGTTGCTATCGCATCTGTTCCATATTCATCTGTGCTACAATACCAATCTTGGTAATATTCAGGATCATTCATATTGGTATAGACAGTATCGTCATTTATTCTGATTTTAGTCCCTAATCCCTCTAAAAGCTCTTCAAGTGCGTAATAAGAAGTGTCATAAAAATCAGTTTTTCCCGTTAGAATTATTTTTCCTCCAGCTTGATACCAATTATTAATAGCATTCACTTCATCAAGTGTAAAATTCGTATCTTCCATTGGTTGAGTAATAACTAATAAATCAATACCAACAAGAGATAAAGCTGTTATTTCAGCATCATTGTAAACAACCTCCAAGATGTCTCTATCCAAAGTACTAACAAAACCTGACATTGTACCATCTCTTACATAATCATTATTGTGATGCTGGTCAACAAGTACTTTGGCTACATCTTCAACAATTTGGATTTCTGGTGGAGTAAAACCATCTAGAGCAAATTCCCAAACTGCGACTATTGCTCCTATTGCTCTACCTAGCTGATCTTCAGTTAGTGCCTTTATTGTTGAGTTTGTCATAACAACATCATACTCATCTCCTGTTGGATAGGCATAATAAACATCCCAATAGTAATTATAAGCATAAGTAGCGCAGTCGATTATGAATTGAACTGGATCAGCAATTGCACTGAAATTTTCTGGTGAAATAGCAAAATCATTCAGATGATTATTTATGTCATGCTCATAAGCAGGATGTCCTGCCCAATAGAGATACGTATGAACTGGGATGTT
Organism: Candidatus Heimdallarchaeota archaeon; assembly: GCA_016839875.1. Next base: position 2,272 of record JAEOTK010000393.1, on the reverse strand, counting down.
TATATCTGATGTATAGTGTGAGAGAATACCTAAGAAGAAGAAAACATTTCCCCAATCTTCATCTGCCGCTAAAACTCTTATATCATTAATTGTGTCATTGATTTTCCACGGTGCATTGTGCTCTCCACTCACAGGATAGTAAAGATGATTATCCCAATCTTGTAAGACCTGATCTGGATAAGTGCTACCTGCAAGAAGCTCAGGTAAATAATAATCAAAAACTTCTTGCCATTCACTTGAAACTAAATCATCAGCTGATTCAACTAAAAACTGATGAGTAAGCAATCCCCATGCATGTGTGTTTTTTAATTCCATTTGAAAACTTACTTGACTTAAAATTACTAATATGATCAAGGCAAATTGGAAAGCTTTTTTCCAGTTCATGGTTTGCATTTTAACCTTCATTTAAAAAAGATTGTGAGCTATGCAAAAAAAAAGAATAGAGGATTTATTCCTCTTCTTGTTTAAACGATTGAATTATTTGATAAGCTCTCCACCCAGCATAAAATGCTGCTAAACTAAAGACTATAATCCCAAATACAAGGGCTGCGACAGGATTGATAAGAGCGTAAAATATTCCAGTAATTATCGCACTCATACCCAAAAATCCTGCAAAGAGTCCAAGTGACGGAATCAACCATCCTCTGAAGACATATATTTCTGTCAAAATGCCAACTTTCAAACTTCTTAGATTCTCATATTTTTTTTCCAGAAAATACTTGTTATTCTTGGTCCTTCCAATAAGCTTAAGCTGTTCAAGTCTTTGAAGGTGATATTGTGCATGGCTTGCTGTTTTTAATCCCAAATCTCTTTGAGTTTCTCTAATACCAATATCCTTCCCTTTCTTAACAGTATAAACAAATATACGTAATGCAGTTCCAGAAAGTGTAGAAATTATATCTTCATCTGGTGTTTCAGTCACTCTTTTCTCCTCCTAAGTTTCCAAATAAGGTGTGTATAAATCACTCATAACTTGAACATAGTCATCAAACGCACTCTCAGGCAGAAGTACATCTGCACCAATCATATTTCCATCGTATTGATAATCCCCATACCAGGTACCAGTCTGGAAGAGTATCAATCCTTCCATGTTAATGTATAGGAAGATTGTCGTAGTATTTTCTAAACATAGCACAGTCACCCATTTTAAGTCTGGCATTTCACCTACTGCTGGGTAGGGATCTTCACCATATACACCCACTTTTTCTGTGTTATTTATTGAATCGAATAATACTTGTGCTATTTGCCCTACTTCATTGCCTGATAAGACAAAATTTACTTCTTCATTGGGAAACATTGCTTCTGCTGTAACATTCCATGTGTAAGAGATATTATCTCCTATCCTTTCCATCCAAGACCAAATCAATCTTGGGTGAATTGCTGCAGTGGCATTTCCGATTATTTCAGCATATACTACATTAGGTATTGCACCTTGTATTTCTTGAGCTAAATTCGTTGAAAAGGGAATTTCAGGACTATCTCCGTTACCATTAGGATCAGGAACAGCAGGTGGTAGACTAAAGTAAATACTTACACCAACAACTGTACCAATGACAATAGCTGCACTGATACCAATGGCTAAACCTTTAACGAAATTATTTCTCAAGTATCGTGCTATTGTTCTACTAAATAGATTTTCTTTACTCATTTTTTTCACCGAAGTGTATCTTCACTTCAGTTAATTTAAGACAATGAACTCTTATAATAAAAGGCTTTGTACATCAAGAACCAAAGAATGTACAAAGGTTTGTACAAACTTCAAAGGAAAAACTATATTTAACCACCAAATAAAGTTGAAGTAGTGATTATGAATGAAAGTGGATGTAAAAACAACATCTCTAACAGAATTTGACATTCCTCTAGTTCTTATTGGATTGTTTGAGAAAGCAAAAGAGGATCCTTATGTTGAAGAAATTAAGGAACTTGTTAAAGAGCAACTGGAACTTGGTGATTTTAAAGGAAAGAAAAATGATTTAACAATTGCATATACTAAAGGAAAGATTGCACCTAAACGAATAATGCTTGTTGGTTTAGGGAAAGAAGAGAAACTGACTGTAGAGAACATCAGAAAAATGATAGGTAATGCCTCTCGAAAATTAAGAGATTTAGGCGTGATTACTGCAGGTATTTGCTTAGATTATTTTACTAGAGAAAAACTAGATGTTGCAGAAACTGCAGAAGCTATCGTACAAGGAATGATTCTAGGTAGTTTTCAGAATATCGATTATAGAACAAAGGATTTGGAAAACTATAGGTTTATTGAAGAAATTTG
>JAEOTK010000392.1 GCA_016839875.1 Candidatus Heimdallarchaeota archaeon | reverse complement strand
ATCCCTTTTAGTAGATGGAAATGTGCTTGAGGGACCATGTATAATTGATCAACTAGATTCCACTACTGTTATCCCACCAAATGTTATTGGAAGAATCAATGAACTAGGATACATTATAATGGAGGAGAAGAAATGAAAACTAAATTTAGTTTAATTGAAGCTCAAGTAATTAATCAAGCTCTCAAAAATGTGGCATTAGAGACAGGAATAGTGCTTCAACGTTCAGCATTTTCTCCTAATATTAAAGATAGATTAGATTTTTCAAGTGCTATAATGGACCAATATGGTCGGTTAATTGCTCAAGCTGAACACATTCCTGTTCATCTTGGTGCTATGCCAAGAGGTGTTCAAGCAATTATTGATTATTTTGGAAAGGAAAATATCTTAGAAGGTGATATCTATATCGCAAATAATCCCTACTTGGGAGGAACTCATTTACCTGATATAGCTGTTATTAAACCAATTTTCTTTGATGATACACTAGTTGGTTATATCGCAAATAGGTGTCATCATGCTGATGTTGGGGGTGTAGTCCCCGGCTCTATGCCAAGTGGAAAATATATGTTGGAAGAAGAAGGCTATGTTATAGATCCCACTATTTTTGAAAGAAATGGTGTTTTGAATCAAGAGTGGTTTGATGATTTCCTTTCAAATATACGCGTTCCAGAAGAAAGAAAAGGAGATATTCAAGCTCAAATAGCTTCTACTAAGATTGGTGAGAAGAAATTCCATTCTCTCCTACAGAAATATTCTCTAGATAGAGTTCAACAAGTGATTGATTTTCTTAATGACAGATCAAGAAATGCTTCATTAGAACTTCTGAAAAACATACCAGAAGATCAAATTTTTAGCTTTACTGATTATATGGATAATGATGGGGTGAAGGATGAACCAATAAACATAACAGCTGAAGTAGAAAGAAAGGATGATAAGCTAATTGTAGATTACAGTAAGACTGATCCTCAAGTGGAAGGAAATATTAATGCAACATATGCAGTAACGCTTTCAGCAACATACTATATTGTACGTTGTTTGATTTCAAGAGAATATGCTACGAACTATGGACTTTACGCACCTCTAACTGTTATCACGAAAAAAGGTACATTAGTAGATCCTCTACCTCCTGCAGGAGTAGCAGCTGGGAATGTGGAAACTAGCCAAAGAATTACTGATGTAATGTTGGGTGTATTCTCTCAAATGTTTCCTGATGATGTTCCTGCTGCAAGTAGTGGAACAATGAATAATACGATCATTGGTGGTCTAGATTCATTTGGAAGAGAATTTACTTACTACGAGACAATAGCTGGTGGGATAGGTGCAGGAAAAAACTATATCCCCCCAAATGCCAAACATAGTCACATGACTAACACCAGGAATACTTCTGTTGAGATTCTAGAACGATACTATCCACTGCAAATAGAAGAATATTCTATAATACCAGATACAGGAGGAAAAGGTAGGTGGTCTGGAAGCAATGGTGTTCGTCGAGCTATCAAACTACTTGCTGATGAAGCAATGCTTTCAATACAAAGTGAAAGGAGGAAATATTCTCCCTTTGGCTTATTTGGTGGAAAAGATGGTTCTAGAGGAAAGAATTTCTTAAAAACTATAAATGGCGCAGTGGAACTTCCTGCTAAGCTTACCAAAAAGATTAAGAAAAACGAAACTGTGATTATTGAAACTCCTGGTGGAGGAGGATATGGTGAATTCTCTAATTCATCCTAATCTCTTTTTACTTTAGATAAAACGTTGAACCCATAGGGCTCAACATCCTCAAATTCAATTGCTTTTTGCGAACAAACTGCTATGCAATTACTACATTTAGTGCAATTATCATAAGGATCTGAATATATAATTTCCATACTATATTCTGTTACATAAGGTATAAACAACCCAAATGGACACTCTTTCATGCATTTTTTGCAAACATTACACTTCTCTGGATTTACCCCAATAATCTTCATTTCTTTCGCCATTAGTCTACTTATTTGAGCAATGCTCAAATATAGTTGAGCAAAACTCAAATATATATGTTTACATTTGATATACTGAACACAAATGATTGACAAAAGGGAAAAGAGGTTTGAAAGAGATCCAGAAGATAAGAAAGGAAGGATAATCAAAGCATTTCTAGATTTAGTAGATAAAAAAGGATACGAGAACATAAGTATAAATGATATACCTGAAAAAGCAGGTGTAAGTATAGGCACAATCTATTATCATTTTGAAGGTGGAAAACCTGCAATTATTAAAGCTTCTTTCGATTTCTTAGCAGATGCTTTTGTTGATTATGAAGCAATAAGTCAAATGACCTCAGACAATTTTGAAGAAAACTTCAATCATTATCTTAGATACTATATTAAATCACACAGAGAACAAGCACGATATCATAAGGCAATAGATCAAGCTACATTAAGTAACAAAGAACTTTTTGACGATATGGGTGTTTTAATCAATAATTATATGACTGTAGTTGCGAAGAACATGAGGTTGGTCAATCAATTTTATTCGGAAGTAGAAGAATCTACATTGAGGGAAATGTTGATTCTGCAATTCAATGTCATAGAAGCTTTAGTACACCGACACTTGTTTTTTACTCCTCTCTTTGATACAGATGAAAAGCTAGTTTCCTTCTTAACAAAAGTTATTGCTAATATTATGACAGATGGGATATAGTCTAAAATCGTAATATTGGTTTACTGACTTTTTGTCGCAATTTTACATATGTTATACGTATTATTCTTGTATTATAGATTCTTTCCTTAATTCTCACAAGATTTCAGAAAACTTCTGAAAGCATACTATGGACACATTTTAGATAAATTTGTTTCATTAAGACAAAAGATTTAGATATAACTTACAGAAAGTTAAATCATGGTCAAAGATGAATCTCTAATACTAGTTGAAAAAGTAGGTAAAAAAAGGAACATTGCATTAATTACCCTTAACAGGCACAAGGCTTTGAACAGCTTAAATGAGTCTATGCTTAATCAGTTGGAAAAAACTTTCAAAAATATGAAACTAGATAAAACTATTCGTGCTATAATCATCTATGCAGAGGGAAAGAGTTGGAGTGCTGGTGTCGATCTGAAATGGGCAGCATCATTAGGATGGAGAATCATGAAAGCAATCAGAATGGGTCAGAAAGTTTTCTCTCAAATAGAAAAACATCCTACTCCTGTTATTGCAGCTATCAATGGTTATGCCTTAGGTGGAGGAATGGAACTTGCTCTTTCATGTGATCTTCGCATAGCTTCTGAATCTGCTATCTTTGGTCAATCAGAAACTGCTGTCGGTTTACTACCTGGATGGGGTGGTACTTATCGTCTTCCAAAAACAGTTGGTTTGTCTATAGCTAAAGATTTGATTTTTACTAGCCGAAAATTCTCTGCAGAAGAAGCGCTTAAAATTAATCTAGTCGGCAAAGTGGTCTCTCCTGATGAATTAAAGAATCAAGCTATTGAGATGGCGGAGAGTGTTTGTGAAAACGCACCTATAGCAATAAGAGAAGCTAAAAAAGCAATTAGAAAAGGACTTCATCAATCTATAAGAAAAGGATATTGTGCAGAAGTTAAAGGAATTCGTAAATGTATTAGAACAACCGATATAAGAGAAGGAATTAAGGCTGTTTTTGAGAAAAGAAAGCCCGAATTCAAAGGAAAATAAATTGAACAAGAATTACTCGAGGTTTTACATATGTCTCTCTCCAATATATCTGAAGCAGAGGAAGAGTATCTAGAAACGTTCTTTTGGTTTCTTGAATATGGAAGTAGACATGTTAAAACAAATCAAATAGCTGAAATGATGAATGTAGATCCAAGCACAGTTACATCTATGTTCAAGAAATTATCTAAAAAAGAATTAATTGAATACAAACCATATTATGGAGCTAAACTTACTGCTAAAGGAGAAAAAATAGCTCGCAAAGTTGTTCGGAAACATCGATTATCGGAAAGCTTTCTTGAGTGGTTAGGCGTTCCATGGTCAAAGATACACGAGGAAGCTTGTAAATGGGAACATGTATTAACAGATGAAATTTCCGAAATGATTGAGAAGAAACTTCAGCCTTCAAAGACTCCCTATGGCGCATTTATCCCTCAGAAAGATGGATCTCTATCTATCGTCCCTGAAAGTAAACCCCTAGCCTTGTGTGGAGAAGGACATGCAGTTGAAATTGTTGAAATAATTGAGAGGGCAATTGCTAGACATTTTCCACAAGAAGCAACATTGCAGGAAGTTTACGTTGAGCTAGAAAAAAAAGGATTGAAACCTGGAGAACAGTTCTTGATATTGTCAACGCATGTTAGAGAAGACGTTAATATTGAAAAATGGTCTCTTTCTTTTGATCTAGATATGATTCTTAAAAACGCAAACGAAGAAGTAATTGAGATTCCTTATTATCTTGTAAATATGATTTTTGCAAAAGAAATAGAAAAAGAATAAGGATTTGTTAAGATTGACTTAACTTCCAAAGAATTCGTTTAGGTGTATCTTCCAGAGTTACTCCAGCTGCTTTCAAATCATCCCTGATTTTATCACCCATTTCCCAATTCTTTTCTTTTCGAAATTCTCCTCGGAGTTCGATTAGAAGTTTGATTAATTTCTCTACTAAATCTATTGACAGATAACTATTGAAATCTTCAAAGAAACCAAAAATCTCTCTCAATTCATCGAAGAACTTATCAGCTTCATTGATTACTGATCCATTTATGCTTTTTGCTTTTCTTAAGTAATCATTCACTTCTCTGGAATAATCGAAAACTACAGCTAAACCATTAGATGTATTGAAATCTTCGTTCATAGCTTCAATGAAATCTTCTCTTGCTTTATTGATTTTTTCAAGTAAATCTTTATCTAAATCAGAAAGCTCCGAATCCTCTATTTCTTTTGTCTCATCAGCATAATTCTTAGTTAATAGAATAACATCAAAGAGTCTATCTATTGTAATTTGAGCTTGATCAATAGCATCTTCTGTAAAGACTATTGGGCTTCGGTAATGTGTTTGAAGAACAAATAATCTAACTGCATCAGGAGAGTAGTATTTTAGCAGATCATAGATGTTGACGAAATTACCTAATGATTTACTCATCTTCTCTTTGTCAATGTTGATGAATCCATTGTGCAGCCAATAGTTGGCGAATTGTTTTCCTGTAAGGGATTCAGATTGTGCAATTTCGTTTTCATGGTGTGGAAAGATAAGATCTTGCCCACCACTATGAATATCCAAAGTTTCTCCAAGATAAAGCATGGACATTGTTGAACATTCGCTGTGCCATCCAATTCTCCCCTTTCCCCAAGGTGATGGCCAATAAGGTTCTCCTGGTTTCATTTTCTTCCATAGAGCAAAATCTGCAGGGTATTTTTTCTTTGGATTATCAGCATCTTCTGTTCCTTCTTGCAAGATGTTGTCAAGTTTTTGATTTGAAAGTTTACCATATTCTTCGAATTTTCTTACATCAAAATAGACATCCCCATCGCTCTCATAAGCAACACCTTTCTCAATTAGTTTTTCAATAGATTCTATCATTTGGTTCATATGGAGCATTGCTCTAGGATGT
>JAEOTK010000059.1 GCA_016839875.1 Candidatus Heimdallarchaeota archaeon | reverse complement strand
CGATGAACCTATTACTGAAGGTTCAAAATGGATGGGGTCAGGGTGGTTACCTTACGATGACGAAGGAGTAAGAGGTAGAAGAGTAGATATTATTAAAGATGGTATAATGAATGGCTATCTTACTAATAGAGCTTATGCAACTGAATTTGATCTTGAAGCTACTGGAAATGCAAGAGCATATACATTTAGCGATGAACCCATTGTGAGAATGAGGAATACATACATTGAACCAAAAGACTTGAGTTTTGAAGAATTGTGTGAAGCTATAGGAGAAGGATACATGCTTCGTACTTTACAAAATGGTCAAGCTGATTCAAATTCTGAATTCATGTTTGGAGCAGTTGAAGGATACAAGATAAAGAATGGGGAGCTAACTGACGAATTATATCAGAATCCTGTATTAACTGGAAACGCTTTCGAAGCGCTAAGCAATATGATAGGTATTGGTAAGGAATTTGAGATGAATCTTGGTATGGGATTCTGCGGTAAAGAACAACCAGCTAAAGTTGATGCTGGGGGTCCGTTTCTTGCGATGAGAACAATGCTTGCAGGTGGAGGAGGTAATTAAAATGACTTCAGAAAATTATACTAAAGAATCTTTACTAGAACTCGCACACTTTGTAGTGGATTATGCATCATCAAAAGAAGTAACTGGTGCAGAAGCTTTCTTCCATTCAAACAGAAGATTACAAATTCTTTCAGAAGCTAAATCTATTGCAAATGAGAGAGATGTTTCTGAAATAGGATTTGGTATTAGGATTTTAAAGGAAGGTGCAGAAGGTTTCTCCTATACAAATAAAATCGACAAAGAAGAGTTGAAAGCATGTGCAAAAGAGGCATTGGGTATAGCTTCAGTGGCTCCTAAGAAAGAAGGATTACGTTTACCCTTTGCTTCAGAATATCCAGAGATTGAAGGGTTGTACTCTCCAGAAATCTCAGCTCTTGAAACTGAAGAAATGGTTACAAGAATGAAAGAGATTTTAGCTCCAATCAAAGAAGCTAAGTCAGATGTAAATACTAACTTGAGTAATATCGCTATTGAAGAGGATTGGTATGGCATAGTAAACTCTCTAGGAGTAGAAGCTTTCAGAAAATCTAATGAGCACTCTGGAAATTTCTTTGCTGTTGCAAGAGAAGGAGATAAGATAGGTTCATTCATTACACATGATTTCTATACTCGTGATCCATCTTCTGTAAACTTCAGAGAATTCGGGGAAGAAGTAGTAAGATTGGCAGAGTTAAATCTTAACACAATTGTTCTAGATTCTATAGATTCCGATGTTGCTATCTTCAAGAAAGGAGCAATTTTCTTTCCATTAGGTATTGTTATCGCTAATGCAGTAGGTGCAAATAATGTCCAACAGAATAGATCAATGTGGAAAGATAAACTTGCAGATACTGTTGCTGTTGATTTCTTCAATTTCCTTGATAATAATCTTGATTTAAACAGTGGGGCAGGTGTAAAAACCTTTGATGATGAAGGAAATGCAACACAACAAACAACAATTATCAAAGATGGAATACTTGAGAATTTTCTATTTGACGAACTAAGAGCAAGCAGAGCTAATGCTGTTTCAACAGGCAATTCGAGTAGAGGGCTCTTCGGTCTAAAATTTATGAATCCACCAACAACCATAATGCCTCATGCTCCTACAATCTTACCAGGTGACATGGCAGAAAAGGAAATGATAGAAGATACTAAGCTGGGCATCATTTTTGACAGGTTTTCTGGATCATTTCGAACAGAAAATGGAATGTTTAGTGGAGTAGTAAAAGGTGCTCAACTTATTAAAGATGGGGAGATAACTAATCCTCTAACTAATATTACAATAGGTGGAAATGTCTTTGAAGTTCTTATGAACTTAGTCGGATTAGGAAAGAAATCAGAACTAATCAATGGTTTTGTTACTGCCCCTCCTCTCAAAGCAAAAGGTGTTACTATTTCTACACAGAAATAACACCTCTTTTCTTTTTATCTTCAAATTTATATAGTTAAATCAAATAATTCCCAAGAGTATAGAATAAAATAATTTGAAAATAAGTTGTTGTAGAATGAAGGTTGAGATCATCGAACTATCAAAGAATGAATTGCAGAAAATTGCTATTACTGGTACCCACCTCCATGAGTGGCAAGGTAATGGTACAGAAGATATCAAGAAAGTAATTAAGGAACAAGCGATGGTACAACTAGATCCTCTCAATCCTGCAGGAAGAAATCATGATCTGTTCTTCTTATCAAGAATGCTCAACTACAAGATAGGGGAGTTTCAAGATATTGTCTATCCTAAGAAATTGGTTTTCGAATCTTATTTTCCTAATTTAATGGCTATTTCTAAAGAACATTTTCCTTTATTTCTTCCTCAAATGAAAAAAGAATATTTACACAGATATTTTCAATCAAGAATGGAAAAAATGGAGAAATTGCACAGCGGAATACTTGATGAAGCAAGAGAATTTCTTGAAAGTAATGGACCTTCAAAAGCTGCTGATCTTGGAGAATTAGCAAGTAAAAAACCCGAGTTCTCTTTCTGGAAAACTAGTAATTTAGCTGGAATGGCATTAGAAATGCTTTGGATTTTGGGAAAAGCAGCAATCAACCATAGAGATGAACACTGGCGTAAAAAATATGATCTTATTGAAAATTTCCTTGAAGAAGAATTACTTGAACCTACTGATCTTCCAGATAGTGAAATCAACTATTTTAAATTCTTAATCAGACAAAAATCCTATCCCCTAATTAATCTTGGAAAAGCAGGATATTCTAAATCAAACAAATTGGTTTTTGGAAAGAAAAAAAGACTAGAACCCAGCTGGTTTGAAAGAGATGATGACACCCTATGTCCAAAAATTCTGAAGGTTGAAGGTGAAACCTTCAGCTGCGCTGTCCCTGCAAATTGGAAGGAGTTGTTAGAGAAGAAATTAGATAATGAAATAAGAGCTATAGCACCTCTAGATCCTCTAATCTGGGACAGAGATTTGACTAAAAAAATATTTGATTTTGACTACTCATGGGAAGTTTATAAAATTCCAAAAGATAGGATCTACGGTTATTATGTTTATCCACTCCTCTACAAAGGAGAGTTCATAGGGAGAATGGAAGCGAAGTTTGACAAGAAAAAGAAAAACCTTCACATATTCAACTTGAACAAAGAAGATAGTTTTAGCTTCGATAACACTTCTGAAAATAAATTGATAGGTTTACTGGACAGATGGAAAAATATGTTGAGTGCTGAATCACTTTCAAAAGACAAAACATTCAATATGATTGAGATAAATTGAATACTGTTTTTTCATTTCCAGATATACTAAAAATTATTTTCATTTTTTTGGAGATGTAATTCAATATTTTGTCTCAATATAATGAAAGAGACTTTAAATAAATCCTCTTCATTTGTAACCTTCATGCTCAATAAAATATTGATAGCTAATAGGGGAGAGATTGCTATCAGAATTATTAGAGCATGTCGTTTGTTAGACTTCAAATCAATAGCTGTTTTTTCTGAAGAAGATCTGAATTCACTCCATGTCAAAATGGCTGATGAAGCTTATCATCTGGGATCTGGATCAGTAGAAGAAACATATCTGAATATTGATAAGCTTATACAAGTCGCTCTTGAAGCAAAAGCTGATGCTATTCATCCAGGATATGGATTCTTAAGTGAGAGTATAGAATTCGCTCGAAGAATAGAAGAGCATGATATAACCTTTGTCGGACCTTCTTCAGAGATTCTTAGGAAGTTTGGGGATAAAATGGAAGCAAAAAAACTAGCTTCTGAAGTTAGTATCCCTACCATACCAGGGTCTGAGAGTTATGTAAGTACTCTGGCTGAAGCTGAAGAAATTGCAGAAAGGATTGGGTATCCAATTATAATTAAAGCAGCTTTTGGAGGAGGAGGGAAGGGTATGGAGGTTGTGAATAATCGTGAATCTCTTGAAATAGGATTATTAGGCTGTCAATCAGTATCTCAAAGATTCTTCGGAAGAAAAGAAGTAATTATTGAGAAATATATTTCTTCCCCCAAACATGTTGAGATTCAGTTTCTTGCAGATAATTTTGGTAATGTAATCAATTTGGGAGATAGAGAATGTTCAATACAACGATCTCATCAAAAAATCATCGAAGAAGCTCCTTCTTTTTTGGATGACAAAACAAGGAACGAAATTGGAAGAAAGGTCTGTACTTTAGCAAAAAAACTCTCTTATGTTAATGCAGGAACTGCAGAATTTCTCTGGAAAGATGGAGCTATTTACTTCAATGAGATTAATCCCCGAATTCAAGTTGAACATCCTATAACAGAAATGATTACAGGAATTGATATAGTTATACAACAGCTAAGAATAGCAAATAACGAGGAACTGCAATACAAACAAGCTGATATTGATTTTCGAGGGCATGCTATAGAATTTAGAATAAACGCGGAAGATCCATTGAAATCCTTTTACCCTCAATCAGGTACAATAAACAATCTTAACATACCTGGTGGAAATTTCGTTCGATTTGATACCTTTCTATATCCATTATACAAATTGCCAAATTGTTATGATTCACTTGTAGGAAAACTAATCATATGGGGAGAAAATAGGGAGGAAGCAGTAGAGCGAGCACGTACAGCACTGCAAGAATTGGCTATTTCAGGTATAACGACTAATGTTTCATTACACAAAGCAATACTTAGTACACCAGAATTCAGATTACGAGAGATTACAACTAATTTTCTTGAAGCAAGTAAAATTCAAGAGATTCTATCCAATTATGAGAAGATGAAACTTGCTGCAGCTTACAGGATATACGAACTGCATACAAACATAGAAGCAAAGATATCTTCAGAAATAAAACAAAAAAGTACAAACTACAACAGATGGAAACAACAGAGTAAAATAGAGCAACAACGAAATTATCCATAGATACTCGAGAGGATTAAGCATTGAAGAAGAAGGTTACTTTTCAAGGAAGAGAATATATTATTGAAGTTCTCAAAGATGGAAGATTAAAAATCGATGGAAAAATCTATTCTCCTAATATATCGCAGAGACTTCAAAATGTTTACAAAGTCATTGTTAGTGATCAGACACTCACAGTAGAAGTTACTGGAAATGACATTATAGTTGATGGAGAAGAATCTTCATTATCAGTAAAACCGTATTTTCCGCAACTAGCCAAGGAAGTAGCAGAAAAAAGATCAGAAAATCTAAAGATAAAAGCACCTATTCCAGGAAAGATTATTCAGGTACTTGTTAAAGAAGGAGACGAAGTAAACAAGGACCAAGAATTGCTAATTCTTGAAGCGATGAAAATGAGAAACAGAATATTTTCCCCTTCTAAAGGCAAAATATCAAAAATCTTCATAAAAAATGAAGAAAATGTTGCACAAGACCAAATCCTCATAGAAATTGCAGTATAATCATATAGACTCTTCAAAGAAATTCAGTACGTACTTCTTCATAATCCCAAAATCCTTTGCTTTTGAGAAGTTATGATTAGCTCCTTCAACAATCTTGAATTCTTTATCGATATTTGATGGAATTTTATTGTACAATTTCTGAATCTGTTTTTCCGAAAGAACCTCATCTTTATCACCAGTAATAATGCTTGTTGGAATTTTGAGATGTTGTGCAAGTTTCATAGGATTATAGTGCTTTGATTGATTCAGAAATCCTTTTTTCAAATCCACTTTTGGTAATCTCATTTGTTTATCTCTTTGCCAAAGTTGAGCCAGTCCATCAAATATTTTCATTCTTGGAATTTTCTCTGTGTCATAAACAGGAGAACGTATAGCCAGACATTTAATTCTTCTGTCTCTTGTAGCATGACATAAAGCCATTGCTCCTCCAAAACTTTCACCAAATAAACCTATACGAGATGAATCTATTTTTGGATGTTGAGCTAAATAAGAGATGATTTTGTTTATGTTTTCTTGAGAATAGTAGTATGAATAAAGTCCAGTACTAGAACGAACACCAGTGTAATCAAAAGCAAAATATGCGAAGTTTTTACTAGTAAAACTAGGTGCCAATCTTTCTTTTTCTTTCTTTGGATCAGTCCCAGGCATACCATTCAACCTAATAACTAGTGGAACTTGCTCTTCTTTGTCAGGCAGATACAAGAATCCATTGATTTTCTCTTCTCTGAATTGAATTTCATGCTTTTCTGTTTTCATTTTTTTTGCTCCTTTTATCGATCTCACAAAAACTAACTGAATAGTTGGAAGAGGTCTGATTTTTCAGTTTAAGCGAATCTGTTTCAAAAGGTAGAGTTTCCTTGATATCATTAGAAAAATCAACTTTGTAATTCTCACTTTTTTTATCTTTAGAAATTTCAACATCCTTCAGATTCAAATGCAATCCTTCCCCAAGTGCTTTAGAGATAGCTTCCTTAATGGTCCAGTAGATTGTACCTTTATCTTTATCATTTGAAATTACTTCTCTTTCTTTTTCAGTAAAAGCTTCTTTGTAGAAACCATCATTTCGATCTTCTATCTTCTCAATGTCTATCCCTACAGGTTTTTCACTCAATGCAGAAATTGCAAAATCACCAGAATGAGAGATTGATAGATGCAGATTACTCTTTTTCCCATCTTTTCTGTCAACAATGTAAGGTTGTCCCTTTGTCTTTTTCTTTATCTCTATTTTCTGTGAAATATCAGGATCTTCTAAAATTGTTGAATATAGCTCTTTGGCAGCAATAACTCCAGAAAGGTATTCAATCCTTCGTTTCTCATTCTTTATTTTATTGAAGTTAGTTTTTTCTTGATCTGATAGTATATTCATAGCTTCTTCTGGTTTATTTGAGAGGTAATTAATGACCTTTTTAATAGGTACAACGTTCATTTTCTTCTCTTCAAGATTTGATGATATCTCCCAGTACTCTTTAAGCTGGTTCTGCTTATCTAGAAGATTATTATCCAGCTTGAAAGAGAGACGAGTATGAATTAGAGCTAGATTTTTGATTTGAAGCACTAATCGTTTTTTGACATCTAAAACATCAATATCATAGTAACTATGAGAGGAGTCGATTGAGAGGAATTTGGATATAACATATTTTGGAGTGCGATCATTGATGATTATGACTTGTTGGATTTTAGAAGGTAAGGATGATTTTTGATTTACAACGTAGTCGTATAATCCAGCAGTTTGAAAAGCTGCTTCTATACTGAGAGGATTGGTAAACATCTTATAATCAGAAAGTGAAAGAAGTTTTTCATCTGGAATAGAGATTTTTGAAATAGCTTTTTCTCCAGACAGATCAATCAATTTCTCAAGTACTTGAAAACTACTACCATGAAAGAAAATAGAGTAGATATCTTCCTTTGTCATAAGTTCAATTTTAGATTCTTTAATAACTTCTTTACTCCTACTACTTCTAAATTTCTTAGAAGTTGATTCTATTTCTGCGGAAAAATGTTCATTTTCAACTATCCTTTTCTCACCTATTTTTGGTACAAAATCAGATTTTAGTTTCATTGTTTTTTGAATAGAGTCAAATTCAACGTATATTGATTTTTGTTGTTTTTGTTGCTTGATAGCAGCACTAAATTCAACATTCTTTAAGATGTTCATTTGTTTTCTTGATACTAAGGAATACATCTCAGCGAACATCTCCAAACCCATAACACCTGGAAAAATGGGAGTTCCTTGAATTTGATGATCTCTCATGTATAAATCATTTTGAGTGGTGATATTGTAATGACCTCTAAATACTGGTTTAGTGTATTCAATTTCATGAATCATTGGATGTGAAACATCTTCTATTTTTCCTTTAACTGCTTCAAGAGCATCAAATGGTCCCAACCCACATGATACAACAACTTCGCTATTTACTTTGTTGGAAAAGAGATTCACGAAAGTTTCTATTCCTTTTTCAAGAGGGATTGGTTCAATTCCTTGAGCTCTTAAGATATCAAGAATAGATCCACGAGTTGCCATTCCTATACCTCCCCAAGCAGACCAATCACAAGCAATCGAAGAAATACCTTGTTGAGTTAATTTCCAGCAGAGTCTAGAAAGATAGCCATTTGCATAGGAATAATCCACTTGTCCAGGATTTCCGAATCGACCTGCAATTGATGTGAAGCACACTACTCTTTTCAATTTCTTCATTTTTACAGCGTTAAGGATGTTCCATATTCCTTCAACCTTAACAGATACAATAAGCTTAGAAAAACTGAATTTCTTTTTCTTAAATTGCTTGGATTCCTCTAAACCTGCTCCATGAATTATATGAGTAATGTTTGATTGAAATTCTTTCTCAACCTTCTTTATTGCTTTTCCAACATCATTTTTCTTAGTTACGTCTGCCATGAAGTAGCTAGCTTTGACACCCATTTTCTTCAGTGTTTGAATATTCTGTACTACTTCTAATCCAAAAATAAACTTATTCCAATTTCTGTCAATTAATACAGGAGTCAACTTCTCTTCTGTTTCTCTTAACTTCTCAATCATATCTTGTTTTTTCTGATTAAGCTCAGCTTCAGTTAATAGAAGCTGATCATCTGTAATTCCTGATATGTCTTCAATTCCGAGAATAGCTACTTTAGGTTTCGAAATAGAGCATAAAGCTTCTAAGCATTTGAAAGTTATTCCTCTTCCTCCCCCTGTTACTAGAAGAATATCATCTTTTTCGAACTTCATTTTAGAAGGTTTAGAGACTTTTTCTTCTATAGGTGCAAGTACCAATGAAAATCGTTGAGAATCACTGAAGCTTATCTCAACATTCCCATCCCAACATTCAAGTTCAGGAAATATTTCTAACAAGTCATCAGAATAAATATGTTTGACATCAATTTCAAACTCATGACCTAGTGTCTTAACGAAACCTGAAACTCCTCCTGATAGTGGGAAAGAATCTCTTTCATATCCGAAGAACTTTTCTGTTGAAAGAACAACTATTTTCTGGTTAGTACTTAAATCAAATGATTGAAAGAGCATGAATAGTTTCTCATAATATTCTTGATCAATGTACCCAGAATCTGTGTTTAAATCTGGTAAAACCAACAAGAAGAAATCATACTCCTTGTTTTTAATTGATGAAACCTTATCTTCCATTAAATGATATTTATCAAATGAAATCTTTTTTCTAACAAAATCTTTCTCTAGAAATCTTGTGAAAAACGAACCAAAATCAATCAACAAAACCGAATGTTCATTTAGATTAATCTTTTTCACATTTTCGTTATCAATAGGTACAGGAGCTGGAATTAAACTCTCAATCCTGACTATTTCTTGTTTGTCTATTTCTTCTTCGTCTTCTATAATTTCTTGTTCTTCAATGATTGAATCATCAGCTGATATAGTTGCATGTTTTGCAAAATATCCAGATATATCATTGATTGATCTAAATTCAGCTAAACTAATTGATTCATCCAATGGTAAACCATACTTTTCTCTTATTTCTCCGAAAATCTCAGCTTGTTTGATTGTATCGATACCCAGGTCTTCTTCAAGATCCATTTCATCATCAATTAGGTCTGGTTCATATCCAGTAGTTCTTGATATAATATTCTTTATTACATCTTTAAGTTCCAATCCAGTAGCAGGTTCCTTTTCAATTTCTGCTCCTTCAACAAGTACGGGTTGGTTTATGTTTTGTTGAATATATTCTGCTATCTTTTCAGCTGTTGTAAAATCAGCCAAATTAACTGTTTCATCTAGTTCTAAATTCCATTTTTCCCTTACAATTCCGAATATTTCAGCTTGCTTCACAGTATCTATTCCTAGATCCTCTTCCAGATTCATGTTTGCTTCTATTAAGCTGGATTCATATCCGGTTTTTTCTGCTATTACATCAATAATATTACTCATAATATCAGAAGTTGGAGCTTGGATTACTGGCTTTCTTGAAGCTAATAACTGTTCTATTTCTTCTACAGGGCTTTGCTCCAATTTTAATACTCGTCCTTCAAGGAATATTCCTTCTTGTTTTCCACCTATTGTATTTAACCATCTTTCATATTCTGGGCTGTCAAATCTTCCTTTGTAGGTATTAAGTTTAAATGCTGCAAAAGCTACCTGAGAACCAAATCCAGCAGCTAAACGTACTGCATATTTCAATCGTTTTTCTAATCCTCGAGAGAAATTCAAATCAGCAAAATTGGGATCAATTTCATTTATGTTTGCAATTGGTGGAACAATTCCTCTTTCCATCGCTTTAATTGCTAAACCTTCTTCAATTCCTGCTCCCATAGGATGGCCAGTATAACCTTTTGTATTTATAATAACCATCTTAGATGCATAAGTTCCAAAGACACTTCTTAAAGATTCAATTTCTGCTTCTGCACTACCACCTCTAGCTGGTGTATATGTTTCGTGAGAAACAAACATTCCTTCAGTTGCAATATCATTTCTAGAAATGCCTTTTTCTTTCTCTATAGTTTCTATAAAAGAACCAAATAGCTTTGTAATGTGTTTGACATCCAATCTAGCTCCGTGAAAAGCGCTATTTGCAAAATGAGTTCCGATGATATCAGCTATCGGTTTAACTCCTCTCTTCTGATAAGCTTCTTCTTTTTCAATAACATATCCAGCTGCTGCAGAACCAACGATTAATCCATGTCTATCTTTTCCGAAAGGTATAGCTGCTTCCTCTACTTTAGCTTTTGTAGATATCCCTCCAGCTGCTAAGAAACCTGCACCTATCCATGGCAGAAGATTCTCATTTGCTGCATCATCCGCTGCGATTACAATAACTCTTTCACATCTACCTGTTTTTATCCAATCTTCCGCGATACCAATAGCTTGGGTTGTTGATGCACAAGCAGCATTTATCTGAGTGTTAGGTCCTTTAGCCTTTATCAGCTGTGCAAATTGGGAATGACCCATAGACAAAATTCTGAATAAGAACTCTCTTTTGAATTGATGTTTTTCCTTCGAAGTAAAATGTTGTTTCATCTCTTTTACAATATTATCAAAACCAGGAAAAGCTGAAGAAAAAACAATTCCTGTACTATCCTGAAGGTTCTTGGGAAGTTCCCATTCTCCTTCCAGAATTTTACCGGTAGAAGTTTTCTTCTTTGATTTAACTAAAGGAATCCCAGCATCCTTCAGAGCTTCCAAACCTGCACAAATAGCGAGTTGAAAGGAAATATCTAAAGCATTTAGAAACTTAGGATTTAATCCAAAATCATTCTCGGGATCAAACTTACCAAGTTGACCCGCCAGTTGAACTACTTTTGTAGTATCATCAATATGTTCAAATGAAGCATTACCATTTGCTGATTTCACTAAACGAACTATATTCTTCTCTAGTATGTCATTTTTTAACTGTTCAGAAACCCCTTCAATTAAATTAGCTCCTTTAAGAAGAAGATCGATATTTTTGTCATCAAATACATTTCTGCTTTTTCCAGGAATCCCTATTCCGACACCAGTTACTCCTATAGAGCTTGTAACTAATTGTGATGTAGGATAACTAATAGTTTCCTTTTCATCTTGCATGTAAGTTGAATAGAGATCATAACCTTTTCTTAGAAATTCGTGTAGCTGATCTCTATTTCTTAAGATATACTGATTGAAATCCATACCTTCTGATGGTGGAGTAATCTCTTTTCTTGACTCAATTAAAACATCAGGTAATTCTGGCTCAATTATTGTAGAAACTAATAACTTATTGACTTTGTTTACAGTTTGAGCTATTTTTTCATCTTCTTGTTCTTTAGGTGAGAGAGTGTTTAGAATATGAACATCTTTCTTCTCTTTT
>JAEOTK010000391.1 GCA_016839875.1 Candidatus Heimdallarchaeota archaeon | reverse complement strand
TGGAGAAGAAGAAGATATCGAAGCATATAGCAATCTGTATACCTCACCAGAAAGAATCAATTACAGACCGGATTATTCAGGTGTTTATATTCTATTCATTCTTGCATATGTAGAAAATGAATATGACCCAATAAGTCCATCTGAATATACTCTGACGATTTCAAAGACACTTTATACAACAGAAGAATCTGATAATGGTGATGATACTCCAACACTAACATCATACTCATTGATTTTACTTCCTCTCTCACTTATATTATTGAGCATCTTATTTAGAAGAAAAAAGCTAAAGAGAAATCATTAAATGTGCTAGTTCGTTATTAGAGAAAGCATGCCAAAAAAAATTGTTATAATAGGTGGAGTTGCTGGTGGAGCAACTGCTGCTGTAAGATTGAGAAGATTAGATGAATTTGCAGATATAATCATCCTTGAAAGGGGAGATTATGTCTCATTTGCAAATTGTGGATTGCCTTATTATATTGGGGGAGTAATCAAAGAAAAGGAAAGGTTACAGCAGGTAACTCCTGATACATTCAATAGAAGATTTAACATTGATATAAGGCTGAATAATGAAGCTCTTTCTATTGATAGAGGTAACAAAACTGTTATCGTTATGAATGATAATACAAAAGAGGAGTATAAGTTAAATTACGATTACTTAGTTTTATCACCAGGAGCTGAACCTATTCGACCACCTTTAAAAGGAATTGAAGAAGTTCCAGTTTTTTCACTTAGAACAATACCAGATACATATGAAATTGATAATTTCATTTCAAACAATCAACCTCAACATGCAACCGTAATAGGCGGAGGTTTTATTGGATTGGAAATGGCTGAAAATCTTAGAAAAAGAGGATTAGATGTAACAGTTGTTGAACTAGTAGATCAAGTAATGATTACTCTGGATAGAGAGATGGCTCAATTTGTTCACCAAGAATTATATCTCAATGGAGTAGATTTAGTCTTAGGAGATGGTGTAGATTCTTTTGCGAAAAATGCTGTTGGAAAATCAATTGTAAGAACCAGAAATGGAAAAGAAATATTTACAGATATGATAATACTAGCAATAGGTGTCAGACCTGAATCGAAATTAGCTAAAGAATGTGATTTGGAAATAGGTCAAAGAGGACACATTGTTGTCAATAAAAATATGAAAACATCTGATGATTCTATTTTTGCTGTAGGAGATGCTGTACAGGTTTCAGATTTCATCACTGAAAGCCAAACTGCAGTTCCCTTAGCTGGTCCAGCTAATAAGCAAGGACGGATAGCAGCTGATAATATCATAGGAAGAAACAGTGAATACATGGGTGTGCTTGGAGCTGCAGTAGTGAAGATATTTGATATTATAGTTGCTCAAGTAGGTCTGAATGAAAAGAGACTGAAGGACACAAACATCAAATATGAAAAAATTTATACTTATCCAGTTAATCATCCTGGTTATTATCCAGATAGGGAAAAACTTGCAATTAAACTTCTATTTGAGGTGCCTTCTGGGAAAATTCTAGGAGTGCAAATAGTAGGTGGAAAAGGAACAGAAAAGCGAGTTGATATAATCTCAACTGCGATATTCTTTGGAGGAACAGTTTTTGATTTAGAGCAACTGGAGATTACCTATGCACCGCCTTTTAATCACGCAAAAGCAGTAGTCAATAATCTAGGATATGTAGCATCAAATATCCTAAAGGGAGATGTAGATTATTGGCATTGGGATGAAGCTGAAAAATTAATAGAAAATGATGCATATCTTCTCGATGTTAGAAGAGCTGATGAATTTGTTAAGGGAACTATAGGTAATGCTATTCATATTGATGATTTAGATCTCAGGAAAAGAATCGATGAATTACCAAAAGATAAAGAAATTTATATTTTCTGTGAGGAAGGATACAGAGCTTATATAGCACAAAGACATCTAGCACAAAAAAGCTATAAAATAAAGAATCTTGTTGGAGGATATATCTTCTACAAAATGGCAAATGCTACTAAAGAAGAATTATTAACCAGAATTGCGTTTAATTAAAAAATTAAAAACAAGAGATTTTGGACAAGATTTTTAAGAATTTTTGCATTTCTTGATACAAGATCTGATGTTAATGAATAAGAAAACAATGATAATATTGCTATTAATCACATCTTCGATTCTTCTTATATTTCAAGTAAAAGCTGAACCAAAAACTCAAAATTTCCCAACTAAATTAAACTTGATATTCCAATCAGCAAGCAATCTAAATAGAGATGAAGTATTTGTTCAGTTTAATAGATCTGTTCTAGAAGATAACACTATATTTACAGCTGGTGAAATAATCAATTTTAGTGTTGAACTTGATGTAGCTGATGTGGCACTGCTTGATAATGAACCTTCACAACTAGACAACTGGTTCTTTGATGAGCCTGATGATTTTGGCAGATATACAGAAACAAGGATGTTAGGTTCATTCAATATATTTTTAGATGATACAGATTTAGGAATTTACCAATCTATCTATTGGTGGAATAGGATTCAAGAATTAGATGTTGATTTAGAAGAAGGATGGCATTGGTTAACAATCTTTGCAGCTGAATATTGTTCCGATCAAACTAGAAGTTCACTATCATGGAAATGGTCAAAGGATCAAGTAAGATTTTACGTTTGTGAAACTGAACCAGAAACCCTTCCTGAAATAGAAAGCGTAAATAATGAGTGTCAAGTAAAAGCAATGCCAGTTGAACATAAAGAGCTTTTGGTTTATCAAAATGATCCTTTTACTTGGACATATGATAATATTTTTCCTCGAGTAGAGATTTCAGGTGATCAAGCTACCTCTTTAGAACAAATTCTTCTTAGACGAAGAGATGATGCATATTTAGAGGTAATTTTCAATGCATCAGACACTGAGTTAGCTCTAATAGAAGATGAAGGAAGAGCAACATTCG
Organism: Candidatus Heimdallarchaeota archaeon; assembly: GCA_016839875.1. The sequence continues at coordinate 17,031 of JAEOTK010000391.1, read as the reverse complement.
CAGATGTAAATCAGATGGGTTATTGTACGTATTATTGGTGGGTAAATGATGGACAACCTTTGAACGAACTAGAAGGAACATTCAATCTAAATGGTGGATATAATTTCGTAATCTTTATTGTAGCAGGTTTTAGTTCAGTTTATGACTGGTATGCTGATGGATATATACCTGTAATCAAATTTGCAACCAAAACTGTTGTAGTAATTACAGATTATTTGATAACACCTTTCGATTTTATTTCTGCAATCTTTTCAGTGATTATTCTTACCTCACTAACATATATTTTCAATCGAATAAGGAAGAATAAGAGAGATTATTTTCGCTGAGAAATCTGTATCCAATTACTCTCTATATCTTGAAAAGTAGCAACTAGAGATAGACCAACATCTGCTATTTTTTGTTCCCCAAAGAACTCTATTCCTTTCATCTTAAGATTTTCTAAGGTTTGATGAATATTCACAACCCTGAATGAAATAATAATCTGTACCTGTGTAATCGATAGCAAACCTTGTTGAAAGATTATTTCTAGGAAGCTCAAATTCTTGCCATCCTAGATCTGGAGTAGAATATCCAATATCTATTTCCAGAATCTCTTTATACCATTGAGCTAGTTTTTTTGGATTCTTTGCATGTATGAAAACCACATCAATTCCTAGTATCATGAAATCGTCTCACAAAAATACTTCATTTCAAAGAAAACTTATAGTTTGTGATTGGACAGAATACTAGAGTTAGAAATAACAGAAGTTACATTAGCATTCTTCATTTTAGGAAGTCAGTTAATTATTATACATGTAGTATATAGAAAGAGAAATTAGTAAAACTAATCATTTTGATTTGAAACATTTTCTAAGCTCCTCTTGAAATTCAGATTGATTTAAAATAGAATCTAGAAAATCCATACTCTGAACAATGTTTTTCATAATCTCATACGAAGCATTTGTAGATACTTCAGCTAACTCTTCAGAATATTTCTCAAAGAGCTCTTTTCTCCTTTTTGATGCGTTTTTATAAATTTTCATTAGAACCTTAGATAAACAGTCTTCGGAGGGTTCTGGTAAGTCATTCATAAGACTGAGCATTTTACCAATAATAGTAACAGATTTATGAAATTCTGGTACTTTGTCGTAATCCTTCTCTTTAAATGATAAGAGATATAGTTTTGCTATACGTCCATATAGATTCTCAGAAGCAGCTTTGGTGATCCTACCTGTTTCATCAACTTGTATTCTTTTTCCTGCTTTTACAATCAATTTTTCCTTTTGTAAGAAATTGAGATATTTGTAGATGGTTTTCTCAACTCTTTCTAATTCAGTTTTCTTTTGCTCTTTTTCTTCCTCATTTAATTCCAGTCCATCTATAAAATCATAGATTATCTGATTATATTTTTTTGTCAAATCCTTTACAGTCATTGGACCTTCTCTTAGAGCTTGAAATATAGGTTCATATCTGGAATCTTCTATTATATTCCAAAGACTCCCTTCTTCTAATACAACTATAGCTTCTTCTTTGAAAGTTATTATATCTTCTTGCAGATATCTCACCTTTGCTTACCTTAACTTATAAAACTAATGATTTTAAGTTTTTCTCTACAATCGGAAAAACTTATATATGTTTGTGGAGAACATTTCTCCAAGTGCAGAGAAAATTAAAAGGAACTGATGAAATGGAAGATACGATTATTAAGGAAAATGGTATAACATCGAATCTTAAGGGATATCTATTTTTCTGGTCTGGGCAATTGTCTTCACTACTTGGATCAAACATAGTCCAATTTGTACTTATATGGTGGATAACTGTAAAAACAAAAAGTGCTGTTTATCTTTCATTATCAGCTTTTATTGGATTCGCACCTACTATACTATTAACACCAGTTGCAGGTGTTTTGGTTGATAGATTGAATAGAAAAGGATTGTTAGGTTCAGTTGATTTCCTCCAAGCACTTGCAACTGTAGTACTTTTATTCTTATTCAGAGTTGGTATTGTTACAATTCCAATACTACTTGGTTTCATAGCTTTACGAGGAGTTTTTCAAGCGTTTCACACTCCAGCAATTCAAGCCCTAATTCCCATAATGGTTCCAAGAAAACATCTCAATAGATTCAACAGTATAGATTTCTTCATGTCTAGTATTATTTTCTTGATAGGACCTTTAGTTGCAGCTGTTCTTTATGCGGCCTTTCCAATGCATCAGGTATTATGGATAGATGCAGCAACTTTTCTAGCAGCAGTTATACCTTTAATATTCATAAAGATACCAAAAATCAAAAGAAAAGAAACCAAAGGGCAGAAAAAGAAATCATCCTTCTTTACTGATTTCAAAGAGGGAATTACATTTATCAGAGAGAAGAAAGGATTACTATCTTTACTTAGTGTATTTACTGCAGCTAATTTGTTCTTAATGCCACTCTTTGTTCTTCTGAATCTGTTTGTATTAAATCATGGTGGGGGAGAAATACAACTTTCTTATGTGCTAGCTTTCAGTCAAGCTGGAACGATAGCAGGTTCGATCTTATTTATCGTTTGGAAAGGTTTTAAGAAAAAAGTGAATGGAGTTGCTTTGGGTATATTAATTGGATATGTGGGGTATATAGTAACAACACTAACCCCTCCAGGTTTGTTCTGGTTCATGGGTATCGGAATGCTAATCACAGGTTTTGGATTACCTATGGCAAATATAGCAAGTCAAACAATATGGCAAACAGTTGTTCCTAAAGAGAAACTTGGAAGAGTAATGTCTGTAAGAATTACAATTGCACAGATGACTGCACCTGTAGGGATGATACTTAGTGGTTTTATAGCAGATGCTATTTCGATCAAATACTTGTATATTGCTTCAGCAATTCTAGGTGTACTTGCTCTAGCTTCAACTTGGTTTCTAACTTCCTTTAGGAAAGTTGAAGATGACATAGACTATGATTTTGATAATGAAACTCCTGAGGAAATCACTGAAATTCCAAGTATAGAGTTTTCAGCTGTAGATGTTGAACAAGTAAATCCAGCAAATACAGAAGATTAATATGGAATAAGCAGCTTATCAACTGAAAATCTTTTAAATTCTTTAGTTTCCCATAACATACAACATCTCAAGGTTTTGATATGAAAATAGTAGTTTTAGGAGCAGGATTAGTAGGGAATGTTATTGCTAGAGATTTAGCAGAAGACCCATCAACTGAAGTTTCAATAGTTGATTACAATCAAGAAGTTTTGGATGAACTAACCCATCATTATGATCTTCACGGAATATGTGCAGATTTGTCTAATCCTAATATCATAAAAGACATTGTGAAGGATTTTGATTTAGTAATTGGAGCACTACCTGGTTTTATGGGTTACAAATCACTTGAAGCAGTGATTGAAGCAGGAAAAAACATAGTCGATATCTCATTCTTTGAAGAAGATCCATTCAGTCTAGATGAGTTAGCGAAGGAGAAAGGAGTAACAGCTGTTGTTGACTGTGGAGTAGCTCCTGGTTCTAGTAACCTCATACTTGGGCATATCGATTCTATTTTAGATAAAACTGAAAGATTCCTATGTTATGTAGGGGGATTACCAGTTGAAAGAGATTGGCCTTTTGAATACAAAGCACCTTTTTCACCAACAGATGTAATCGAGGAATATCTGAGATTAGCGAGATATATTGAGAATAGTGAAATAGTTATTAAACCTGCATTATCAGAACCTGAATTACTAGATTTCCCAGAGGTAGGAACTCTTGAATCCTTTAATACAGATGGCCTTCGATCACTTATTCAGACAATGGATATTCCGTTCATGAAGGAAAAAACACTTCGATATCCAGGTCATATAGAAAAGATGAGAATGCTAAGAGAAACAGGTTTCTTCAACAAAGAGGAAATCGAAGTAAACGGGAAAAAAATCAAACCTGTAGAGTTAACTTCTAAACTTCTATTTGATCAGTGGAAACTCGAAGAAGGGGATGAAGATCTTACTGTTATGAAGATAATTATTGAAGGTATAAAAGAAGGTAAAAGATTCCGGTACACTTACGATATGCTTGATAAATATGATAAAGAGAAGAGAGTCATTTCAATGGCGAGAACAACAGGTTACACTTGCACAGCTGTTGCCAGAATATTGTTGGAAGGAAAATTCAACAAGAAAGGAATTATCCCTCCAGAAATAATTGGTAAGGATTCAGAAGCTTATCATCAAATTATTGAATATCTATGGAAAAGAAACGTTATTTTCAAGGAAACGATAGAAGAACTTTGAGACCAAAATAATATAAAGCAATTTTCTAATATCAACTAGAGACTCATGTCAAAGACTCCTTCTGGATGTTCAATGATTCAACAAGGTTTTCCTCAAGGTAGTTGTTTAGTTGAAACAGAAGAAGGAAAATCAAAATTAGCATGCAATGCTACATTAAGATATTCAGAGAAGAAAGGATATGAACGTGTTATAAAATCACATCATTTATCACGGCCAGAGGATTATCTTTCTATCTATCAGAGTGGATGTAATCATACTTGTCTGAAATGCCACTCTCATGAATTCAGCAAAGTAGTTAATGGAGAATGGATGAGCGCAGAAAAGCTAGCACGAGCTACAATAGATTATAGTAAACATATAACTGTTTTTGAACCAAGGGAAGCAGCTACAAGTTGGCATGCTCATAGACTTTGCAAACATTGTGGTTCGTGTGTATTGTATGGTGTTCAATCAGAAAAATGCCCCCAAAAGCTTAAACCGGAACAGGTAGTTCTTAGTCCGCAAGGATTCGGTCCTGCTAGAAATATAGCAGCTTTTACAGGAGGTGACATAATGTGTAAACCTGAATTTTATCTAGAATATGCTAAGCATGTAAGGAAAGAACTTGATGATTTCTGGATTCTTTTGGAATCAAATGGGTATGGTTTAACACCTCAGAATTTAGAATCATATGCATCAGGAGGAATCGATGCATTTTGGTTAGATATTAAAACTTATACTAATGAAACGTATAAGAAACTCTGTGGAACAGCAAATGAACACATATTGGAAAGTGTTCAAAGAATCATAGATCATGGATTTACCTTGGAAATATTAACTCTTTACATTCCATTCTTAGTAGAAACTGAAGAGCATACAAAAATCGCTCAATTAATAGCAGAAGTAAATCCATCAATACCCACCACTCTACTAGCTTTTTTTCCGTGCTATAAACTGGATAGTCCTGTATATAGAACACCTCGTATTTCTGAAATGGTTCATAGCTTTCTGAAGATGAAAGATGCTGGTTTAAAGAATCTTAGAATTGGGAATCTTGGAGTTGTTATAAAGAATGAAGCAGAACTAGAATATCTTGAAAAAGAAATAGGAAAGGATTCTTACTGAATTAAAAACTGAAATAAAATAAAACAAAAAATGTTTAGAATCAAGGTTCTAAACAATCAAGACGCTTTTCGGATTGATTACAATAACAAAATAAATTATCTTGAAAACTTCTGGTAGTTTCTTTGGTTCTATTTCTATTTGGATTTGAGATTTGCTTTCTTTAATCATCTGCTGACCAAAAAAAGAATATTCCTCATCTAGAGAGAAGAAGCAATCTACTGCATAATGATCTGAACTTGCATTTGCTGAAGGTGTATCTCCTACAGTAGAATTAATCATCTTATCTGCCCAGTGATCGTTTACAAGAATATAATCTATTCTGCCCCAATATTGCGTTTCCCAATATCCAAAGGTAGGACCAAATTCAGTTGGATTCAATGTTCTAAAAACATCTGTAAAATTATGCACTTTAGATGAATATTGTCCATAAACAGGATCTTCTGGTGTAAGAAGCATTCGCATTGATCCACCCCCTAAATTGCCCATAGGAGCTAAATCTCCAACATCTTCTGGAGAAAAGGAATTAAAATCACCTAAAAACATTACAGGAACATCACCTATATCATCAAGGTAATTAATAATTCCTTGTGTTTCATTTTCTCTCATCAGTGTAGTATTGCAAACAGGATCAGGTTGACAACATTTACCATGATAACCTATAAAGTGAGTTACTGTTCCAGCTATATCAACTACTGCATCACAAAAATCATGATGATAATGATGCATACTGCCATCATCTAGCTCGTATTCTTTTATTTGATAGAATTCAAGTATTGGAAATCTACTAATTATACCTTCTCCATCTGTAGCCGCAGGGATATCTTGTTCAACTTCTCCTTGGTAAGGTGCTTCTTTGTAAAAATATCCGCTTAGTATCTTTATTGCTCTATTTAATGGAGAGTTATAATTATTATCCAAAAAACCTGTTTCTACAAGAATTGCAATATCTGCATTTTCCTCTTTTAGAACATCTAACCAGGCATCTTGAGGTCTAACTCCACCAAGAAAACCTATCATTTCCCTTCCACTTTCCCAAATATTGTAATTCACGACTTTGAAAGCATCTGTTGGAGGGGGATCTATATGATTATCAATAACAACTCCTACAATTTCAGCTGTGGTCTTTTTGCCTTTTTCTTTTGCATTGAAGATTATCTCATAAGGACCATCGTTATAATCAGTTGTGTCCAGATCATACGAATTAGAGGAGGAAACAAGTTCCTCATCAAAATAAATACTAAAAGATGCTTCTCCTGCATCAAATCGTAAACTTACTTCAAGAGATACAGTTCCTGATAGTATATCATGCATTCCAGGAGAATATCTATGGATTAGTGTTTCGTCTCTATTCACATAATGAGTTACAACAACAGGCACTATTATTGCTACAATAAGCGTTAATGTAAGTGGTATTACTATGATTTTTTTCATTAAAACCAATTAAAAGATACATTTATAGCTTATTAAATGTTGCTCAAATCAATTAGATGATTGATTAAAAGCAAAAAAAAACATAACTCCTAAGAGTAAGAAAATATATAAAATATCTTTATCAAACTAGGGTTAATGATTGAACCAATAGAAGCAATAATAATAGGTGCAGGTGATAGGGGAGGGGATATTTATGCAAAATATGCCTTAAGATTTCCAAATAAAATGAAAGTCGTTGCTGTAGCGGAACCAATAGAAGAAAGAAGGATTAGTATTCAAGAAAAACATCATCTTGAGTCAGATAAATGTTTTTCAAGTTGGGAACAAATTCTAGCTATCGAAAAACTAGCTGATATTGCGATAATTACTACACAAGATCAAATGCATGCTAAACCTGCTATTTTAGCTATGAGAAAAGGATATGATGTTTTACTAGAAAAGCCAATGGCCACAAGTATAGAAGATTGTAAGAAACTAGTAGATGTTTCAAAAGAAACAGGAAAATTATTGCACATTTGTCATGTATGTAGATATACTGGATTTTATTCTTCAATATACTCATTAATAAAATCTGGAAGAATAGGTGAAGTAGTTAATATTTCTCTCAGAGAAAATGTATCTTCATTTCATTATGCACATTCATACATTAGAGGTCATTGGCATAACAGAGATAAAACTAGTCCTATGATTTTAGCTAAATCATGTCATGATATGGATATACTTTTCTGGTTAATAGGTTCTCCTGCTAAGAAGATAAGTTCATTTGGCTCTCAAACTCATTTTGGAAGAAAAAATCAACCTAATGGTGCTCCTGATAGATGCATTGATGGATGCCCTGTTTCTGAAAACTGCTTATACTATGCTCCTAGAATCTATATCAATATAGAACCTTCACTTCAAGTTTCAAGCAAAGGAGGAAAATTACTTGAAAAATTTATTTCCAGATCTGTTCTCAAAAATCCTAAACTTAAAAGATTCTATCCTTTTAGTAAAATCAACCGAGTTAAAGACTGGCCTGTAAGTACTATTACTAAAGATTTCTCTTTAGAAGGAAGAATGAAAGCACTAAGGGATACAAATTATGGTAAATGCGTATATGCAGTTGAAGATCACAATGTTGTAGATCATCAGGTTGTAAATATTGAATTTGAAAACAATACTACTGCCACTTTTACAATGCACGGATTTTCTCCCGAAGAAGGGAGGACCTTACGAATAGATGGAACAAAAGGAACAATAATAGGGGGTTTCCTCTTCTCAGGTGATACAATCCGTTTTATAGATGCTTATACTGGAAAAGAAGAAATCATAAGAAAAACAGGAATTTTAGTTGGTCATGGTGGGGGAGATGACAAATTAATAGCATCATTTTTGCAAACAGCTAGAGATAAATCTACTCAAGCACCTCTTACAGATGTTAAATCAGCACTTGAATCACATCTAATGGCTTTTGCAGCTGATATTTCCAGATTAGAAGAAAGAACAGTTGAAATGAATGAACTAAGATAAATATAATTTGAAAAATAGTAAGAATAATATAGTGATTATTAAATTACTCTTAATGATACAAAATATCATCATTACACATGAAAGTGGGATACCGCTTTTTGCTCGATCACTGATGTGTCACATAGGAATGCACTGCATAGATTTAGCTAAAGACAGTACTTTTACTGATGAAACTCTTTTACATTCAGCACTTTACAATGCAATGTTAATTTATGATCAAGCAAATCCAAATCAATTTCATGAGTTTAAAATGGAAAAAAGTAAAACTCTAACCTTTCCAAATCAAAAAATTACTGTAATTATGAATACAGATCCAGAAGATGATTTTGAAGAATATAAGAATAGATTGAGACTATTTGCAGATTTATTCATGAAAACATACTCAGATAAGATCGAAGATTTTGTTGGAGATATTAGCCATTTCACTGGTTTTCAAGAGATTATAGCACAAGAAGGTCTGCTAGACGAAGGTGAAAGATTCAGAAAGAACTGTGTAGAATGTGAATATGACAAAGCGTGTGTTTATAGAATAAATATTGGTCCTATTGAAAAAACTCTTAAAGAAAGATTTGCAGGTATTAGATCTATTAGTTGGTTTAGAAAATTTATGCTAATCATGCAAGGAATGTTTCAACCACGTTATATAAAATTAGAATTAGAGTTAGCATATATGACTAAGAAATAACCTAGTTTTACTTTACATTTTTCTTATTCTCTCTATAGTAAGGAGACCTAAGAATCAGAAATAATTTTGCTAATGGACTAACAACACTAATTAGCATTTTTCTGATCTTGATTCTTCTTTCAAATTCTTGCGCAAAATCGTCGTGAGTATATCGCTGGTATTTCAGAAGTTCCTGTGAATCCTTGGTATACAACCAATCTAAATGAAACCAATCCTTATCGTTCTTTGGTTCTCTAAAACATTCTCGAGGTATTGCACCTACTCCAAAAGCTTCTAACAAACGAGTGATATACTCACCAGAAGTCATTCTACAAGAATCACCCCCAGCTACATTCATAATCTTATGATTTTGAAATAATTTGATTGCATTTACGCATGCTAGACCTACATCCCAAGTATGGACAGATTCCATTCTTTGATCAAAAGGCACTTCAAACATCAATGCAGGAATTTTCATAGGCATTCTCATAGAAGGAACAGCTGTTAATCTTAAGATCATCCAATCTAAAGAACTTGCTTGAAGGATCTTTTCCATATCCCATTTTTGGAAAGCATATATATCGTGAGGTAAAGGTTCAATCCTGTCAGTTACCTTTCTAGGAGGATCATCTCCCATTGTAGAACCATATAATGCTAAACTACTTGTAAAAAGAATTTTAGGTTTGTTTGATAGCTTCTCTACTGCATTAACTAAGTTCTGCATACCACCAGTATTAACTTCATTCGCATAAATAGGATCTTTTTCAAAATCAGGCGGAATAACTGCGCAAAGATGGATGACAAAATCAATTCCTCCTTGAACAATATTCTCTACATCTTCAGAATTTCTAATATCTCCCCATATTGTTTCAAATCTATTTGGATACTTCTTTGACATATGTTTGTAAACCTTCTTTGTACGTCTAGTTTTCTTATCAAAACATCGAACTTCATATCCTTGTTTGATAAGCTCTTCTAGGGTACTTTCACCAACATTTCCAAACGGTCCAGTAAGAAGAATCTTCATTTTAGACTTGTGCTTTTCAACTTTTATTTAATACTTGTTAACGAAAGAATTACAAAAATCTGAAAATAAAAAATAGCTGATTATCCAGGAATTGAAACATTCTCTATAGGCTTCTCAGCTTTTGGAAACATCTTATTTGCTACGAAAATTAAGATAATCAGTAATATGGCTTCTGCGACTCCAACCAGATAAAGCTCAACTTGAGTTAATAAAATCAATCCAGCGATTAGGACTACAGGAGTTAGAAACATAGTAATATATTTCACAGTTTTGTTGCTGTTATTAATTTCTTCGAGGACAAATTTATACTTTAATTTCCCAAACATAAATACTTTGAGTAAAAGTCCAGCTATACCCACTAAAGGCACAGCGGGAAGGAAAATTAAGATCAATCTAACTGTATCAATAAAGGCTGCTTGTTTTATCATAGTAGGAATAACAAGTAATAAGCCAATTGGTATATTAATGAAGAAGTAAGGTAATTTAGCTTTGAACTTATCTCTTTCTATAATTGGTAAAGAAGACGTTATTGACTCTCCCCCTGCTTCAATATAAGTCACACCCATTATCAACATAGCACTAGTGAGTGCAACATAGAACATGATAATTATGAAACCAATAGATATACCATTAGCACCAATGTATTCAGAATCAACAGCTCCTATAAGTCCAAAAATTGGAATCATTAGAGGCATAATCATGAATATCATCAGCTGCATTTCCCGAGTAATCAATGAAAGATCCCGTCGAATAAAAGCTTTTACTGGAGAGGAATTTACGACTTCAAAGCTTATAGTATGATCTTCATCTTTGATCTTCACATCTTTAATTTCAGTTGATGATATGTCCTTTAACATGTTTAATGCTTTGTTGTACATAAAATAAGTAATAACTGCATAAATTAATAATCCAATAATAGAACCAACTAATACTAATACAGATAATGATTCGAATCCAAGTGCTAGGTTTGATAAAAGAAAACCTCCAGCAAAAGGAAATGGAATAAAACTCAGTATTATATTGATGATAGTAGTCGTTCCATCACCTATCGACTGCAGGGGATAAAGTTGAGGAATTCTTTCCATAGAGAGTTGTATTAAAGCAGACATAAGCATTGTTGCGATTAAGTAGATAACTACATTAAATATCCTAAAGAAAGTAGTCTTCTTGTCTCCAATCTCACTTTCCTCCATTAGAATTGCCATTTTACGCAACACAATTACAACTAAACTCAAGTTGAAAATTACGTTGATGAATGATATTATTATACTTGAAAAGATAAGAAGTATAATTGTTGGAATCGAAAAATAAGGATTGTTGTGAATTAAAACTCCTATGATGGTTCCAACTGGTAATAATAGACCAATTGCTATTAATTGAATGTTCATTCCCCTTATGAAAGTAAACATTCCCAATTTCTGTACATCTCTCCTGCTGAATGGTAATGTACCTAGCCAAGTATAAGGTCCCCCTGACATTAATCCCCAAGTAAACATAACTGAAAAAATCAACAATACTACGGGCATGAAAAGAAGGAAACCACTCAAAGATAATCCTCCTACAAAATTAACCCATTGAGGACTAATTCCAGTAGCAGATACAGTTGCAATTTGCAGGAAGGAGATTATAGGTAGCATTGTCATAATTGCGATATATAAAACAGTAATGGATTTTAAAATGATAGCAGGAACTTTGGCAGAATTCTTATCTCTTTCAACTCTTTCCAAGAATTTTGCTTGACTGCTCCCAGCTGTATTCAGTCCTGTATGTAAGAGTGCTTCATTATAGGTTTTCTTGGAATGTTTGTAAAGTTCGCTATTCTTCATTTGGAAGCACCAGAATGATTGTTTCTTCTCATTTTTCTCAAATTAGTAATAATCCTATTAACAGATTCATCTTCCCGAGTCAATTTCAAGAAAATATCTTCTAGACTTGCACCAGCTTTATCTGCCATTTTTGACAATTCTTCTACAGTTCCCATAGCAATTGTTTTTCCGCGGTCGATGATACAGATTCTATCACAAATTTCTTCTGCGATTTCAAGTATATGAGTAGAAAATATTACTGAACCCCCACGTTCAGTATGAAGATCAACAATTTCTTTCACAACTTTTGAGGATTTAGCATCGAGTCCTGTGAGAGGCTCATCGAGGATCAAAAGATCAGGATCATGTAACAATGCAGCAATGACTTGAATTTTTTGTTTTGTACCCCTTGATAGAGTTGCAATAAGCTTCTCATAATATTCCTCAGCTTCTAAACTTTCAAGATAATACTTTAATTTCTCAAGAGTTTCTTCTTCATCTAAATTTCTAATCGAGGTTATGAAGTTAAATAGCTGTTTTGGAGACATAGATTTGAAGATTAAAGGTTCTTCAGATACATAACCTATCCTTTCTTTAACTTGAATTTCATCTTTACTAGGATGTAAATCAAAAACACTTATATCACCATTATCAGCTTCTAACAGCCCGAGAATCAGCTTGATAGTGGTTGTTTTGCCAGCTCCATTAGGTCCAAGCAATCCAAAGATCTCCCCTTTCTTTACTTCAAAACTTAATCCATCAACAGCAACAACAGGACCGAAAGTTTTTGATATGCCATTAACACTCACCAAATGCCCATTTTTTCCATTCATTTTATCATCCATTATTAGATCGTTTTCGATTTTTGCTAACCCATTAAGAACTGTTTCATCCCGCATTACTCCATCTCCTTTAAGCTACTTTTCTATCGCTTTTTTCGAACTCTTATAAATTTTCTAATTCAAGCGAATTGCCCCAGCTCTTATGATTTATTTCAAACTATCTGGGAGAAAATGTACAAGGACCTTTAAATACCTTTCAAAATAAAAACTGAAATTAAGTCAAATGTTCTACAATAAAATTACATCTTTCAGAGAGCTCAATAGCTTTTTTGATAAAACTAGCTGGAAAAGGTGTATATTGAATAAATTCTTGAAGTTGAGATTTTCCTTCTTCTTTTCCTTGAAGAGCAAATGAAGTTAGAATATATGCCATAGAGACAAGTTTTCTTAATTCATGAAAAATAAGTACTGATGTCTTTTCTATGTCTTCATTCTTCTTTGCTTCTAATATATCGAAGAAATATGTACTATCATACTCTCCTTCAATAAGGCCAGTATTCAAGTTAATAATAGCAGCATTTGATTCAATCGAATTAGTTAATTTTATCTTCTCAAAAACCTCAGCGGTCATCCCACAGATTTTGGTTTTATCATTATAATTTCGTTTTTGTTCAATATCTTCGATAGTTATCCAATCATGTATATTGATTGAGAAATGCTGGGTAAAAACTGATAGGATATCAATGACTAAACGAACAGTAGAACGAGCTCCTATGACATATACAGGTCTTCCTGTAATCACAGCATAGAGAGCTTTTTCCAGATTACTCTCTACAACATTAGATAAGAAAGCAAGGGAAATATCTTCAAGCTCAATATTTGAAAAACGGATTCCAGGATCATCTATTTTCTGTATCAAATCTAAAACATCTAATACATCTGTTACATCCTGTTTAGAAAGCTGATCTATCTTTTCTTCTAGAATTGGATACATTCTAAAAAGAGTAAAATCTAGTTCTCGTGGGAATCTAAGTATTCCTATCTCTGTGAGATTCCCTTTTTGGGAGATTACGGTGAAAACAGTATACTTCTGTTCAGGTAAAAGGAAAATTGATCCCACAAGTTTGTTTTGTAAACTAAGGATTTCTTTGTTATTGTATACCATTGAGGCTAGATAACCTATGTGTTTTCCAGCTCCTACTTTTTCTACAAAATCATAACCTTGTTCTTTATGCATTATAGTTACTTTAGAAGGTTCTGCATCTAGCAGAGGATTCTTCGCAAAGAACAATTGTAGACTGTTTATATCATGAAAACAATGTTCTAAAATAAGTGCAGCTTCTCCAAATGATAATGTATTGGGATCTCTTTCTTCCAGTAAAGGAGATGCACTCAACTTTATCTGCTCAAGAAGCTGCTTGAGTTGTCTCTCTGAAAAAGTATCCCCTTCTACTATTGTTTCGACTATTATAATAAATTCATATACTCTTGCAAAAGAGACATTCCTATCAAAGTAAGAAAGAGATTGTAGGTCCTCCTGATGAACTTCTCTAGCAAAAGTGAGTATAGCTGAAATCAATCCTGATGCAAGAACTTGTTTTGTTTCATCCATAGTTTCTGGTTTAGAAGCTAACAGAATACCAGATGATGTAACTAAAGATAGCTGAAGCTCTTGCATAATCTATAGATTTAGGACTTAACTATAAGTAAATTTCTTTACTCCTAGTGTGAATTATAAGAGATGCTCAAGTAGCGGATTAATTTTCACAGCAAGATCTAGAATCTTTTGAACAACTCCTGCAGATAATCCTGCTTCGTTTGAATATCCTTTCATTTTATTGAAACCTTGTTTCTTGTCAACTAGTGCAAATGATGTTACATTGACCGCTGCAGATGCAATTTGCTCTAACTCATTAGACATTTTTGTGACTACTTCTTCAATCCTTAATTTTTTCACAGTGTCAAATAGTTTCTTGAAAAATGAACTCGATTTTTCACCTGTTACCCTTCTTGCTTCAAGATCGATTTTAGTTGAATCTTCATCAATGAAACCATTTTCTAATAATTGCTTATATATTGCTGGTGACATGCCACAAATCTTCGAACTGAAATCGCATTTTGAATCGTTTCGTATATCTTCTGTTGTAACCCATACATTAACTGAAGTTTGTATGTGCTGTGTGAAAATAGAAAGTGTATCAATAACTAGTTTTACTGTTGGTTTATCTCCTACAACGAATATTTCATCTGCTGTAACAGCTGAATATAAGGCTCGTTCTAGATTCTTTCCTACAGTTCTATCCAAAAATGAAGTAGATAAATCCTCGATATTGATATGTGATAATCTATTACCTGGATCATCAAGATCCTTTATTGTGAAGAGGATTTCTTCCATGCTGTATTTATCTTTCTTTTCAGAGATTATTTCAAGCATTCTTTGAAGAACTGGATAAAGTCTAAAAAGCGCAAGATCAAACTCTCTTGGAATTTTCAATATTCCTATTCTAGATTTTTCACCATCAGTATCGATAATAGTAAAAGTGGAGCAATTCTCTTCTGGAAGAGCTGTTATTATTCCTTGCATTTTGTTTTTGAACTTTGAATTAGCTTTGTGAGTATCCAGCATTAAAGCAATCATTGGGATATGAGAACCAGAACCTTGTTTTTCTATAATTTCCCATCCTTTCTGAGAATGCGTCATAATGAAAGATGTCACAGTAGAAGTTTTCAAAGGTTGTTCAGCAAGACTGAATTGCAATTGATAAAGGTCTTGCAGACATTTTTCTATAATCAAATCTGCTTCACCTTCCGTTAGAGTATTTGGATCCATTTCTTCTAATAGAGGACTCACACTATTTTTGACCTGTTGAAGAAGTTTTGACAATTGTTCTTCTGTTATAGGTGTTTCTTCATCTATAGTTTCTATAATAAGTACAAAATCGTGAACCTTGAGAAATGATACTGTACGATCATGATAAGAAATTGATTGTAACTCTCTTTGATGAACTTCTTTTGAAAAAGAAATTAGAGCTGTCATTAAACCTGTTGCTAGTATTTGTTTAGTTTCATCTGAAGTTGCAGGTTTAGTTGCTAACAGTAATCCTGATGAGGTTACTAGAGAGAGTTTTACATCAAACATTAATTATCACTTTACCTAGTTATATAAGTAAATTTCTTTATCGCTATTCTTTCATAATAGATGTAATAGATAAAATAAAAGAGAAAGCTTCCTTATTTTTTCTCTTGATTTCTTTTGTCACGAATTTCGTCAAGAATCTCTGGAGTGAGAGTTGTAACACCTCGTTTCTTAGCTTCCTCAACGATCATTGTCATTGCTTTC
Source organism: Candidatus Heimdallarchaeota archaeon (assembly GCA_016839875.1). The sequence goes on along the minus strand of JAEOTK010000391.1, from coordinate 1,133 downwards.
TTCAGAAAAACTCTTGGAATAGCAACTATTTTTGCACAAGCTTCATCAGTCCAGTAAACTTCTGGATCTATTCTATCTGCCTGGTATCTTATAGTATCGAAATTGACACCCTTTCCTGTTGGTAAAGGTTCTTTGTAAGGTTTCTTAGCTTCACTAAACCAGAAAAACTGATTATCTCTATATCCATAATCAACTGGTAAACTTGGGAATTTTCCATCACCACTGATAAGAGATTCATGCCAATTCTTTCTCATTATAATTCGATCTATTCGAAGCAAGAAATGACTTTCCCCATCAGTTCCATCATAATGAAAAGCTTCGATATCATCATCCCAAGTACAGTCAAAAACTTGAATAGATTCTTCAATAATATCTGGTAATGGACCATTGGGATTTTCTAGTTCTGATCTTGACAAAGTGAAAATACTATCATCTAATTTCTCTTCAGCAGTTTGTCCTGGGTATCCTAATCTTACGGTATTTTTGAGCATCTTCTTATCAAATGGAATAAAATTCAGCATTGCTTTTTTTGTTCGTCTGATATTCTTTGCTGTGTTACTATCACTTCTTGATATAAGCATCATTGCATGTTCATCTGCTATTCCAAATGGAAAAACTAGTGAATAAGGACCTATGTTTGTTGTCCCATCTTCAGCGATTGTTGTAATTAGAATTACAGGCATTGGGTAGAAAGAAGAGGTTTGATAAAAATTATCCAACACTCTAACATTTACAAATTCACTTGTCATGCGGTATCACTTTTTACTATTTGATTATATTGTAGTTCAAACCAAGATCTTTTACGTATCATCTTGCGGAACCAATTGGGCATTATCCAGCCTATATACATTGCGATATACGCGATGGCAAATGCAAGTGCTCGAACAATTGCAACAGTAATCATTAATCCTGTAATAGATGATAAACTACTGTCAAAAGCTGAAAGCATTCCACCTAATAAGTATAGTAATACTCCTATTCCTATGATTTGCAATCCTCTTTTTCTAACCAACTGATCGGATTTTCTAGCAAGTTTTAATGCTCTCCATCCAATTCTTCCGGTAACATAAATGGATACAATTATTTGAAATAGCTGAATGAATAATGTATAAGAGATAGTAAATACATCAGGA
>JAEOTK010000390.1 GCA_016839875.1 Candidatus Heimdallarchaeota archaeon | reverse complement strand
GTTGATGTCAAAGCTCCTCTTCTCCCATATCATGGTGTTAATTCGGAGTTGCTCTGTAGAGTTAAATCAGCTGATGAATTCTATGATTGGGGAAAGAAATACATCGATGAACTAAAACAGAACTATCAAACAGTGATTGGGTTGGGTATTTCTTTGGGAGGTGGAACTATATTTGACTATATAGCAAATAAAGGTGGGCATCTTGATTCTGCTATTATGCTGGGAACTGGTGGGTTTGCTGCATGGGAATTGGGATTAATTGTTTGGTTGGTACGCTTATTCAATGTCAAAGAAATGAGAAATCCTTTCATTAACGAATATGATAGAACTCTAGTTCCTGAAGAGTATTTCAACTGGAAAATTGAGAGTTTTCCTAAGGTTCCGGTAAAGATGCTAATGAAAGCACTCTACAAACAGAAGAAAGAAGGAATAAATGAAAAATTGAGTAGAATCCATTGTCCAATAATGCTTATCAATGGAACAAGTAGTCTCCTTACCAATAGAAAATCTGTAGCACAATACTTCGAAATAATCCCTGCAAAGAAGAAATATGGATTAGTAGTTGAAGGAGCAACACACACAGTTCACAAATCAAAATTCAACAAAGAAATCTTAGAACATATTATCAAATTTATCTCTGAGATTCTCGAAGCAAAAGCACTAAATCAAGAGCTTGAAGGTAAAGAAATTATTACTCTGAGGGATGATTGAAACTTTTATTTCTTGAAGTTCAAGAACCAAGGTTCGTAATCTTTAGGTATCATGTATCTTGGATCTGTCTCAAATAAGTTTCTTAATTCCTGAAAGATCTCTGGTTGATTTACTTTACTAATCTTTTCTGCTATTTCATCAAAAACTTCGTATCCTAAAGATTTAATGTTTTTAACTTCTGAACAAATCCCCCAGCTTTCCCAAGCTAGCACTTCAACTTTGTTTAAGCAAGCAAGTTCCATAATTAATTTATTCAAAGCAAACATCTCTCCTCTCCAATCTCCAATACCGAATTTTTCTGGGTTAATTTCCCCTTCTCTAAATACTTGCCAAGTCCTCCCTGCATCAAGAAATTGATCATAAGGTAAATCTAGAGGACTAATCTTCATGTTGAGTGTTTTCTTTTGAAGATCATCAATTTGTGGATCAACCATTATCCATCTTTTTTCTTCTTCATTCCAATATTCACAGATATAGTGGTCTTCGTAACGTTCCATCTCTAATGGAAAGAAGTATCTGGCAGCACCACTTCTTACTCTTGCGGGAATTCCTTTATGTCTTAATATGGAAACAAGCAATAATGCAAAATCACGGCAATTCCCAACAACTCGGTTTATGTTATCTCTCGCTTCTCCAAGAGGGGTATCATCATAGGAAAATAGAGCTTCTAATTTTTCTTCTAAGCTTCTGAGGTTGAGCTCTTTGCTAGGATCTCTTCCTTTAGCTTCTACGTCAAAAGGAGTAAAACCATAATTGTTTTTTTCTCTTATCCAGAATATATGGCTGAAGGTATTTTGTACTACTTTACACAACTCATCGACTGAATCAGGTAAAGAATTAAACCGACTAGCAAACTTACCTGGATTACTTATTTCACTTTGTTTTCGATAAAAATCCAAAACTTCTTCTTGCATAACTCTCACCAATTTTCACTTGATAAGTTTAGTATATAGTAATAAATATTGAGAAAGAAAACAATATAAAAAGAAATTTATCCGCATTATTCTTAATACAAGTTTGGGCTAAAATCTTTTATATTTTGGAGGAAACTGATACTATAACAACAGAGAGATTGGGGATGTCAGAAGAACCATCAAAAAAAGAAGAAACTGTAAAATTAGATAAAATTGCACTAAGAATAGACAATATCTTTTTTGTTGTCTTCATTACAATTATTGTTGCAGCAGGGATTGGATTTGGATTAGTTGGAGTGATTGTAGCTGAGGAGCTTGCTTTCATAGCAATGGTAGCAGCTTTCACTTTTCTATATATTGTAGCCATGTACGGTTTTTACAAATTCAGAATCAAGAAAACAAAAGGAGAAGATACAAGAGAAAATCTGATTTCCGGTTACTCTAGAGTTTGGCTATTAAGAGCTGGAACTTCTGGAGCTGGAGCACTTGTTGTGATCTTTATTGAATTAACTGTTACTCAAACTCCTTCTAATTTATTATTCATACTAGTAGCAATTCTTGCAGGATTTTGTCTGTATTCAATATATGTTCTTTATCGAATCAGAAAAGAGAAGAGTATAGAAGTTCAAGAAAAAAAAGAAGTAGAGTATCAAGATTTTTGATACTAATCACATGCTGATAGTCCAACAGCTTCTGGAGAATCCTCCATGACTTCAAACTGGCTGTTGTATAACTCAGCATAGAATCCACATTTAGCAAGTAATTCTTCATGAGTTCCTTGTTCAACAATGTCTCCTTCATTCATAACAAGAATCAAGTCTGCATTACGTATTGTAGATAACCTATGTGCAATCACGAAACTTGTTCTGTTCTGCATCAATTCATCCATAGCCCTTTGAATGAGAATTTCTGTTCGAGTATCTACTGAGCTTGTTGCTTCGTCTAGGATAAGAACAGGCGGATCAGCTAGTACAGCTCTTGCAATTGTAAGAAGCTGTTTTTGACCTTCCGAGATATTAGTAACTTCTTCATTCAGTTCCATATGGTAACCTCCTGCTAAAGTATGAACGAACTGGTCTACATGTGCAGCTTCTGCAGCTGCTACAACCTCTGCATCTGATGCATCAGGACGACCATAACGGATATTTTCAAGTATAGATCCATTAAATAACCAAGTGTCTTGAAGTACCATTCCAAACATTTCTCGTAAATCTGTACGGGTGAAATCATAGATGTTTTTTCCTTCTACTAGAATGGATCCACTATTAATATCATAGAACCTCATAAGTAGCTTAACCATTGTGGTTTTTCCAGCACCGGTTGGTCCGACGATTGCTACTTTCTGTCCAGGTTGAGCTACTGCTGAAAAGTTGTGAATAACTATTTTTTCTGGGTCGTAACCAAAATTCACATTCTTGAATTCCACTAATCCCTTAACTTCTTCAAGTTTAACTGGATCAGTTGTTTCTGCCACTTCTTCTGGCTCTTCTATAAATTCAAACACTCTTTCTGCTGCTGCAGCTGTTCTTTGCAGTACATTAGTGACATTAGCTAATTGTGCAATTGGCTGTGTGAATGATCTGACATATTGAATAAATGCTTGAATGTCTCCTACTCCAATTACATCTGTTGCAGCTAGCCATCCTCCCATGATAGCTATCCCCACATAACCTAAGTTTCCTACAAAAGTCATTATTGGCATCATCAATCCAGAAAAGAATTGAGATTTCCAAGCTGATTTGTAAAGGGTATTATTGTATCCCTCAAATTTCTCTTGACTTCTTTCCTCTCCATTGAACGCTTTCATTACAACATGTCCTCCATACATCTCCTCAACATGACTATTGACATGTCCTATGTACTCTTGTTGTTGGTCGAAGTGTTTTTGTGATTTCTTAACTATGAAAGCTACGATACCTCCTGACAGAGGAATGATAACTATAGCTACCAGAGTCATCATCCAACTTATAGTAAACATCATCACTAATACACCAACTACAGTTATAGCTGAAGTAATGATTTGAGAGATATTTTGACTCAGTGTTTGATTAATTGTATCGATATCATTAGTGATACGAGAAAGAATTTCTC
>JAEOTK010000058.1 GCA_016839875.1 Candidatus Heimdallarchaeota archaeon | reverse complement strand
TGAGTTAGCCACAGAGTACTTCAAGAAATTGGAAAAGCTAATTGAAGAAATAGAACAAAAAAACATCAAGCGTTTAGTTCTCATTGCTGAGGGAATTATTCTAAAGTGCAGTACAGAAACTGAAGATAGAGTTAGAGCTGAAGTTTTATTTGATCAACTACTACAAGAAGATATAGGGCATTATCTCAAGATAGAAATTCTATTACAACTTTGCGAATTACTTCTATCAGAACTTAAGAGAACTTCAAATGAAAGATATCTAGAAAAATTGCAAAAGACAGTAACAATTCTACTAGAAATCGGAACAGAAAACAACTTTCCACTAATTATTGTAGAATGTTTATGGTTTAATTCACAATTATCTCTCTTGAATCTTGATATCAAGTCTGCTCAAGAACAACTTACTAAAGCCTTAGGAATTGCAGAGAGGAAAGGATTAGACAGTCTGGCACTCAAAGTAACGAAATCTAAAGAACAGATAATTAAACAGAAGATTGAACTTGAGATGTTAGGTGATGCAGCTCCAATTTCTAAACGAATGGAAATTATCCGAGTTGAAAATGGTTTCAATAAATTGAAAGACAAAGATATATTTGATTTTGATATCGAGAAAGTTGAAAAAACAGGGAAATTGTTCTCACTACAGATTTAGAATATTTCTTCATTTCTTCCTATTGTTAATCAGATTGATTAAATTAACTACTAATACTGGATCAGAATACGTGTATATGTTACTCTGTTCCACTACACCATCTTTAGTTTTCACAACAAGAAGCAAACTCCCATCATTATCCACTTCAAAGACATCCAACGAATATAGAGGACGAGCATATGTTATTGAAGCTCCTGCTTGAATGAAGATACGTCTTTCTGTTAACCAGAGAATTCCGTGTTGTGCAGTTATTGCTCCAGATGACCTTCTGATTGAATCAACATATAGTATATTTTCATCTCCTGCTAGTTCAGCCATTTCTCCAGTTATTGCTCTATTTTCAGGAGACAGAGTAAACACCATCTCTATTACTCTGAAGAATATTGGTTCATTAATTGATATATATTGTACTCTATTTTCTTTTTCTATTAAGAAATCTACTCTATCTTTGCTTATTGCCATTAACGAATCAGGCTTAGCCCCTAACCGATAATAGTTAGCTATTTTTCCTTCAACATATCTTACTAACAAATCTTCACTTTGATCAAAGATATAGAAATAATCTTTAGCATTTAGCTTTCCACTAAAATTACCTACAGAATAATAACCATGTTCATATCCTGAAATAGCAGTACCATATAGATTATCTAAGTAATCTGCTATTCCCACGAAATCTTGCAGCCAATCTGTAAAACGTTCTAAAGGTCGATGTGCAGAATAAACACTAATGTCTTTGCCCTTTCCTTTGATAGTTTTCTCTATCCCAACCCACCCATCATCATATAAGTCATCTAATACAGCATATACTTTAGATTGAGGAATATCAGCTTTCTTTGCTATAGCTGGAGCTGTACCTTCTCCTATCTTTACTACAGCAATATATGCTTTTGCTGCGTATTCTGAGAAGCCTAATTCCTTCAACTTAGTTATTACATCGTCATCTTTAGACATTCTAACTACTATTTACGTTTATTACTATTTGAATGTTTTTATTCCCTACCGCGGTAGTGACTAAAATGAAAATGTTTATAAATAACTTTGTTCCCTACTGTAGTAGTAACTAAAATTCGGTTGAAAAAAATGGCTCGAAAAAGTTTAAGATACATGAATGGTCTGTCCATCACCGCACTTGTATTTGTGATCCTAACAGGGGTTGCATTTGGTGTATTAGTGGCAGTAGGTTTTTCTGATGGTCAATTTCTAGATCAAACAGCAACAATAGCAACAGAAGACTATATAGAAATAGAGATTTCACCTTATGACAATTACTTTCTAAATTTCTGGGTAGAGACTGGATGGAATGAAAGAATTAATTTGTTTTTACTAAGTGATGATCAATATGCTACATGGAATGGGACTGGAATCCCAACGGACTACGAAAGAATCTATGATGTACATAGTAAGTTCGTCTATATTCAAGACGAAAGAGGTTGGTTAGTATTCTATAATTCAAATAGTGGAGATACAAGAGTAGCTTATCAACTCTTCGAAATAAGTGAAGGCTTACAAATACCTTTGATGATTGTAGGTATAATTTGCTCAATATTCTTAGCAATACTAGTGTTACATACTCTAGGTTATTTCATTAAAGCTTTCATTATTATCCCTATTACTGGTAGATCTACTGTAGAGAGAAGCAAGGAAGATCGAGATTATTATCGTCATACTCCAGCACGTCCACCAAGAGCTCCTAAAGCTCCTAAGGCTCCAAAAGCTCCTAAAGGAGCAGTAATAGCTCCTGTTCCTCCTGCAGCACCTGCTCCAGTTGAAACTGCACCAAGAGAACCAGCAATTAACTCTATATCAGAGAGTTTTGTAGTAGCTGGTCAAGCTAAAACCTATCACCCAACAAATAAATTCCTTCGTGGAGTAGAGAGATCATGGGATTATACATCTATACCTGAAAGAATCTTAGTATTAATTTCAATATTCTTCTTCCTAACAGGATTAGTAACCTTAACCTGGTATTTGATAGTTGTACTTCCAATAGTCTTTGCTGGAATAGCTCTAATAGTCTTCTTCTCTGGAAGAAACAGAAGAGAGAAACTGCTAAGATTAGTTGAAAGTCATAAAGCAATATACGTCTATGATGCAGCAAGAATTCTAAGAACATCTCCTGATTTCATTAGAATGGATGCATGGAAAATAGTAAGACTAGGAATGGGTCCAGTTGGATTCGATCCACAAAATGGAATACTATTTGACGTAACTAAAGTTGATCCCTCAAAAAAGAAAGATTTGTCCCCTGCGGCGCAAACCATACACACTCAACTTCTAACTGAAGTTGATAAGAATGAAGAAGAGAAGAAAGAAGAGACCCCAAAGGAAATAGCTTGCCCCTTCTGTGAAGAAAAAGGTAACCCTCCTGACTCTGCATTCTGCATAAAATGTGGTGCTAGCTTAAAGCCTGCAAAATAACTTCTTTCTTTCTTTTTTTCCCCTTTTTTATTTTTATCTCAAATGTTCTGCAGGACAAGCAATTTTCAATTTGTCTTCATCTTTTACAGGTGTTATTGGTAGAAATTCATGATCCAATAGTGTACCATCAAGTGCAAAATATCTCCAGAGAATATTTGTTTTCATTTTTTCAATAATCTCTTCTTCAACAAATTTTTCTTTCTTAGAAATATCAGTCATTAGTTCTTTATAGAGAGGAGAATCCTTTCCTTCCTCGAACCAATAGTACTCTATCAAATCTGATTCTACTATTGTTGTTTTGATTGTAAATAACCAATCAATGAATTCTTTTTTCTCTTTCTCCTTCATTTCTTTCATATTTGGTGGCACATAAGTTACGCCGTACCCCCTTACCCCCTCTCCTTCAATTGCACGATCGATTTTATATTTTGTTTTACCTATTAACCTGTCATATAGATTGATAGGAGTCTTTCCTGAAACGCCAATACACATGTAAGAAGTATCATTCCACTTTGATCTTTGGTATAAATGATCATGTCCAAATACAACAGCATTCACACCGTAATTGTCAAGAAGTGGTGTCAAACATGACTGAGCTTTTGCATCAGAATTATTCCTTGCTCTACCAAAGAATCCTAATGAAAAAATAGCTGAATGTAGGAAGACAACACAAAATTGTGGACCCTTTCCTTTCTTCTTATTTTCATTCCATTTTTTCAATTCTTTATTCAACCATTCCCATTGGCGACTTTCACAAGTTATACTTTCATTACCCCAGGTCAATCCAATAGAATCAAGATGTATCATGAGGACATTACCCTCAGTATGGGAATAAAAAGCTCCACCGTTCTTTCTGGGAGTTTGAACAAACATATGGAAATGTTTCTGTGTTCTTTTTCTTCCCCCTAACATTGATCCTCTTCCTATACCACCATTATAGTAATCATGATTACCAATAGTGGGAAAGATTGGAAACCTAGCGAAATTTCTAGCACTGGATGCAAATAAATCTGCCCAGTATTCATGGTAGCTTCCATTGTCAATATTATCTCCACTTGTTGTTATCAATTGATAATTTTGATCAAAAGTATATACATCATCATAGAAGTCTATGTCATCCATTAAATCAACTAGTCTTGGATTATTCTTAACTCTTAGACCTCTTGCTTTACCTCGTTTGAATTTAGCCTTAGAACCTCCATGTAAGTCTGAAACTGAAACATAGAAAATAGGTTTCTTGGGAGATTGTACACCGGAAACAAATTTAGTCAGTTTTGAAGCTCCGATAATTTCGTTGTTTTCATCAAAGCACTCAACTCTGTAGAAGTATTTCTGTTGCTCTTCAAGCTGTTCAACTAATCCTAAGAAAAGTTGAGGTGCTCCAGAAACAGGATGAAAGGTGAATTCAGATGAGTGTTTCATTGGTATTTCAGCTAGTTCACAGAAATCATCATTGAATAATCTGACAACACATTTACCTTTGGGTTCACTCCAGAAAGGCTTTCTTTTGTTTACATCTACAAGTTCCTTGACTGCATTAGGTTTTAGATATCCATAATCAATGTAAGCTGTCACAAGAATTGAAGCTGGATCATCATCTATTCTTTGAAAATATACTTTATCAACTATGAACTTAAGTGGTGGAAGAGTTTCATCTTCTTTTTCTGTTATAGAATAAGGCTTGTATTTAGCAGATTCAAAATCATCCTTTTCTAGTACGTAGATATTTTCTTCCTCAGCTAGTCTCTTAAAACGAGTTTCTTTGATCTTAACTCTGTAAATCCTTGATGGGATTCTATCCTCTGGTGGAATTATTTTTTGGTCCATCTTAAAAGTAAGTCTGTAAGTGTGCTTTTTAATTTTAGCTTTTGTTAAGATTTAGCTATACTTCTCAGAGTTAGTATCATTAACATATTCTACTCTGAATTTAGAGTTTGGTGCTTCAGGATTATAAATCACTTTACTAATGCTACAATTGTCTATACTAAGGATGTTAAAAATATCCAGAGTTGCTCTTAGGATTTTCATCAGAATTGTTCTTACACACCCACCATGAGACATAATCAGAATCTTATCATCTTTTTTGTGTTTCTCGATAATCTCTAGAAAGACTTTCCATACTCTATCTACAAATGGTTGTGTTAATTCTCCTTCTTCTTCAGCCATTAAGTTGTCAAACTCTTCTAATGTCATTTTTGCATATTCAATTACCCATATCTTTCCTTCTATATTCCCAACTCCATGTTCTCTCAGTTCTTCATAAGTTTCAAAAGACAAACCTAATTCGGAACCAATAATTTCAGAAGTTTCTGTAGCTCTTGCAAGATCTGAACTATGAATAGCATTTATACCTACATCTTTTAAAGCAGTGGCTAGTTTCTTTGCTTGTTCTCTTCCAGTATCGTTCAAGGGAACCATCATCTGTCCCATTATTCTTCTGGTTTTGTTATACTCTGTTTCACCGTGTCTAGCAAGATAGATTTCCATATAGAGCATTCAAGTATATTTTACATAAAAAAGTTTGGGAGAAGGAGGTTATCCCCCTTATCTTACGATTCTAGTGAGTTTAGCTCCACATCTAGGACAAGAATAAGTATCTGGAGGGATTTCTTCACCACAAGTTGTACAGAACTTGATTTTTCTTTCCAGTTTTTCCTCTCCAACTCCTAGTGGTTTAAGTAAGATACCTTGTTTGGTCATTTCCCAAGTATAGAGGATTGTACCCTTAAGATTAAATATAGCTTTTTCAGGAAGTGTTATTCTGTTTTGATTATCTATCACTAGCAATCGTGAACTATCTAAATCTGTAAGATCAATTCCTGCAAGATGTTCTCCTACAAGAATCCCATCTCGAATTTCTAAGGTTCTGTCAGTAAATTCTCCTACTATTGGATCATGGGAACAGATGAGAAATGAAGTCTGCAACTCTTCTTTTAATTCCATGAAAAGTTCAAGGATTTGAGTTGAGGTTTCAGAATCAACATTTCCAGTTGGTTCATCCGCAAAGATTAGTTGTGGACTATTTGCTAAAGCTCTTGCTATCGCAACCCTCTGTTGTTCTCCCCCTGAAATCTTCTTAGGAGTATGAGTTCTTCTATGCCATATACCTAATCTCTCCATTAACTCCTTTACGCGTTTCTTTCTTTCACCGAAAGGAAGATTTACTAATCTCATAGGCATCTCAATGTTTTTCTCAGCAGTAAGATAGGGAATAAGATTTTGCTCTTGGAATACATAACCAATATTGTTTCTTCTGAACTCGAATTGCCGCTCCTCAGGAAGCTTGGTAATATCAGTTCCATCTGTATAGATAACTTGTCCTGCAGTGGGTTTTAACATACCACCTAAAGAAAGAAGAAGTGTGGATTTACCAGATCCAGAAGGACCAATAATCCCTAGAGTTTCTCCTTTGTTTATGTCAAAACTTAGCCCTCTTAGGGCTACAACTTTGTTCTGATGTTCTAAACCATATACATGGTAAACATCTATTGCTTGAAGAGTCATTCCTTCAGGAAGAGGTTCGATTTTTATTTTTGAATCTACGCCATACATCATTATCACCTATATAGTTCTCATCTCCTCTACAACATTAGTTCTAGATGCGATTATTGCTGGAACTAAAGTCGATAATATCACAATTCCGAATGCTCCTAACACCGTAGCTATAAGTGGAATCGGTGGAAACACTAGCAGTCGATTGAAAGTTGTAACACTGAAGATACCAAAGAATCCATTAAATTGGTATCCAATCATGAATCCAATGAAAGTTCCAAATATAGTCGCAAACAGAGCCATCGAGATTACTTCCGTGAGAACCAATTTGATCAATTGTGTTCTTGAAGCACCTTCTGCAATTAGAATTGCAAATTCCTTCTTTCTTTGATTTATTATCATAAACATGAATATAGAAACACCGATAACAATCCCAACCAACGCTATTATGAAATTGATTGTAAGAAGTCCAGGAAAACCGAAACTTAATCCTTCTCTTGCCTTTGTTTCTTCCATTTCTTCTTCATATGATTGTGCTTCTACTATCCAGTCAAATTGTGTATTTAGCTTAAAGGAAAGGTTTTCCTCTATTGGGTCTACCCCTGGTTTAAGATTTATGATTGCACTAACTACTGTATTAGTGAGTGGTGCATAAGTATCTATGAATGCTTTATCAGCAAGCATGAAATAACCTGAAGCTTCACCAAAGTCAAAAAAGGATAATGCTCCAACATCTACAAGAATCCCTGGTGCATGATCAATTACTATTGCTGCATTAGCAGTGTATTTTGTTTGATTGTAGATTGTAAAGTTGAAGGAAGGATTGTCTTCAATTTCAAATGATCTAGCAGTTGATACTCCTACTCCAACGTTTTTCAAAGGATCATCTATAAGTATCTGCAGTCCCTCATTCCAATCTGGATACCCTTCTATCGAATCTTTATGCCAGAGAGCCTTGCTCCCATATTCTTCCAGATCTACGCCAAAACAATTTATCCATCTCGGACCGAATCGCAAAACCGTGAAGTGAATTGGGATTACTGATTCGATTTTATCTTCATAACCTGTGAAATTTGATGGATTTATGTCTTGGAAAATTCCTAGTACATCAACCTTCATATCTCCTCCTATGAAAGCATCAGAATGTCTTGGAATCTCCATTGCGCTAGTTTCTCCCTGGATTGCTGTAAAGATGCAGAGTGATACAGACAAACACAACAATACTGTCATCCTTGGGAAGTTCTGATGTCTTCTGGAAAGACTTCCTTTTAGCAAGCTCCCAATATCTTTGAAAGTTTTGACAAGTATTTTATCTAGTTTTTCTGGTACTTTCGTGGATAATCTACTTACCACTCCTGCAGAACCATACCAAAGCAAGAGCGGTGAGAAGTTCATTAATAGATCAACTACAAAGCTGTAAGAAACATTAGGATTGAAATCAGCTGCAAGAGTTAGTATAACTCCAAGCAATCCTAGGAAAAAGAATATGACATCGCCATATATTTTCTTAAACCATCCTTTCTTTTCTTTTTCAATGGTTTTAGCTACTGCAACCTCTTGTCTAATGAAAGCATTTGTTTTCTTAATCGTAGCGATGAATAATATTCCCATCGTCACTATAACCGTTACAATAATACTCCATGGTTTGATTCTCAGAGCACTCAAAGCTTGAGAGAATGAAGCAAAGTCAATAGCCATGAATCGATAAGTTGACAAAACTGTAGCAGCTCCAAATATACCAACGATTATTCCTATTATTTCACCAATAACTGCTATTATTATTACTTCAGAGAAAATCATTCTCCTTATCTGCTTAGGCGAAGCTCCTTGAGCTTTAAGTACAGAAATTTCAAATTTCCTTTCTTGTAATGCCAGCTCAGCTCCCAAATTAATTAGAATTATAGATAATACAATTGCAGGTATGTAAAGAACTGTATCTATTATTTGCATGAAAATAATAATTCCTTGAAAACCAAATAACGTTCCTTGGATTAAATTGCGACCTTCTAAAGGATACTTTTGTTCTATCCTAGTTATAACAATTGAAATAGCTTCATTGAGATCCATTATGTCGTTTAACGGAAACTCATCTAGGTTGAGCTTTGTTGGTAATTGAAACATTTTGTAGTTTGTCAAATTGTCAATTATGCTACTATTGAAATTGTGACTACCCAGTATCATATCATGACGACCAAGCATCAAACCTGGCTGATAAAATCCTCTTACTGTTAAATTGAATTCACCACTAATGACATTAGTCTCTGGAGGATCTGGACCATCATCAACCCAAACTGTTCTATTAATAGCAAAAGTGTAAGAAAATGAGTCATTAATTTGTATTCCAAGGTTTCTGTATTGATCTATAGCTAATAGAACACCATCACCTTGTAAATCAGTATCACCTGCAATTACATCTATTCTGTCTCTTATAGTCGTATTAATGAATTCCTCATCAACTATAATGGGATTAAAATAAGGTTGACTTACTTGTAGTCCTGAATATTCCGAAAAATTGAACGAGGGGGTCATATACGAATAATGTAATATGAAGTTTGGACCTGATGAATAACCATAACTGTTTCCATAAGTAACTATACATTCTTCAAATTCTGTCTCTTGCTTTATCAATTCTGCTAACTCTTTTGGTGTTTGAGATATAGCTTCTTCATATGGTTGGAAGTTTACTTCAAATTCAACATTCTCCACCATATCTTGAACAGTTATAGAATTAATAATCGATCCATAGAAGAAGATACTTGAAAAAATAGCAGCGCCGAGAATCATTCCTGCACCGATTGAGATACTTCTTCGTTTATTGGAGAACATCGATTTGAATGAAAAACCAATGAATGAGAAGATATTTCGGATTTTCATTTTTTAACATCCCCCTTCTTTTTCTTCGCTTTAGATTCAGATTTAGTTTGTTCTGTTATTACTTTACCCTTTTGCAGGATGTAAATACGATCAGTCTGCTGTGCACTATCAGAATCGTGAGTTACCATGATTACTGTGATGTTTTGATCTCTAGCTAGTGATCTAAAGAGTTGGATGATTTCTTTTCCAATATGAGTATCAAGATTTCCTGTTGGTTCATCTGCATAGATAATCTGAGGATCATGAGCTAGTGCTCGAGCTATTGCTACCCTCTGCTGTTCTCCTCCGCTCAATTCCTCAGGTAGATGGTTCAATCTTCCATACAACCCAACTGACTCCAGATGCTTTAGAGCTCTTTCTTCAGCTTCTTCTTCTGGAACTTTTCTCAATTTCATTGGTAATTTGACATTCTCCAGTGCAGTAAGATATGGGATTAATGCAAAATTCTGAAAGACTAAAGAGGAATGAGCTCTTCTAATTTCTAGCTGATCTTTATAGCTTGTATCTTTCAAATTGATTCCGCCTATGAGAACATCTCCTGTAGTTAATGGTTCCAGAGTAGCTAGAATATTAAGAAGAGTAGACTTACCTGAACCAGATGGACCCATGATGCCAATGAACTCACCTGGTTTTACTTCCATTTTTACTCCTGTTAAAACATTAACAACTTCTCCTCCAGAGAGAGGAAAGTCCTTTATTAACTCAGACGTTTTAACTGAAAACGAATCAGTTTTTTTGGTCATGACAAACTCAATTAGATAAGTGATAAATAAAGCTATCCAATTGAAGTTATAAAAAATAAAATGAAGAAAAATGTAAATTTGGAAAAAGAAGAGCGGGTTTATGCTACAATTCTTTATCCTTTTTAGCTATTTGTTCCACAAGTTCCTTGAAACCCTTAGGTTCTTGACCATCTTCGATTGTATATACAATTGGTGTTCTCTTTCTCTCAACATCGAGTACTCTTGCTATCTTTCCAGCTTCATATTTTTCTCTTACTTGAGATTTCTTACCGATCCAAACGTATATGTGATCCCATGCATCTAGAACAAATGAATCTCCTGATTTCAAATTCTTGTATTTGATAGGAATCTCTTTGGTCTTTATGTCTCCTGAGGCATCTTGGATTATTTGGAGCAATCGATAATCAATATCTACTTTCTTAACAAAGTGTTTAAGGAATCCAGGAGTATCACCTTCAACAACCTGAAATTGAATTTGATTTTTGAATTCTTCAGGTTCGTCTCCTTCCATAATAGTATCGATTTCTAAACTCTTATTTTCTTCTTCAATAACCTTTGCTGTCCATGCTCCTACACATTTATCATCAGCAAAAGATTTTGATCCAATCCAAATCCAGAGTTTGGTTGGTGTCACCATTAAATATACATCACCATTAAGGAATTTGTATGGTTCGCTTTGCTTAACTAACCTTTTTCTAACAACTTGATATACATTCATAGTTGTATTTATGTTCAAGAGAGAATAAAAGATTTGTGTCAATTACAATAGCAGTTAGTCATCTTGAAGAAAATCTCGTCTCTACTGGAGGTTTTGATGGGTTTAAAATGCTTCTGAAACCGTGGTACTCTAGTAAAACTTTAATAGTTTCATAGACATAAAATTCTTATGAGTTTCATTGGCAATGATGAAGATGAGAAAGAACCTATCTGGAAACAGATAATCGACAAAATCCTGCCTTTTATTACCAAAGACGATATAATTAACATGGATTTAGAGAGCTTTTCAGCTATGATTAACAGATTATATGGGATAAAGGAAATAACTGAACAAGAGATGAGTTATGCCAAGAAAAACAGGGATTTAATTCTCATCAGAATGGGACTTTTACATAATATTCCTGATTTGACTGAAAAAGATCTTGAACTAGGTCTTCGACAACTAAGCGTTAGACTTGCAAGTTATTATTACAATAATAATGAGGTTGATTCATTGGAAGCTGCCGAGAACAAAGTACTAGAAACCATTTCCAAAGGTTTTTCAAAAACAGTAACAGTCAGTTTGAATCCAGATGAAGCTATCCTAAAGTTAAGAGAGTATCTTTCTGACATTTCAAAAATCACT
Organism: Candidatus Heimdallarchaeota archaeon; assembly: GCA_016839875.1. Next base: position 18,694 of record JAEOTK010000058.1, on the reverse strand, counting down.
CTTGAAAATGCACCAGAGATCGTAGAAGCGCTAACTAGAGCAAAAGATAACTTGATGAACATTGGTGTTTCGGGATTAGTTTTTTATGACATAGACAGATATTGTCAGATGCTTAAAAGAACAATAGAGGAAGAACTTCCCACAAAGAACGACATCGTAGAAGCTTCATTTGAATGGCAACTAAAGATTCAGAAGTGATTTAATGGAAGAACAACCTGAAGTTCCAGAAATCCCGCATATAGAGGAAGAGAAGGAAGAAGTAACTGAAAAAACCTCGAGTACTCAAAGAATTGATAAGCAAATTGCTAAGAAAATTAAAGAAACTGTTAATGTTGAAATATTCTTACCTGAGATTTTTGAATGGATACATGAGAAACTAAAAGATGGCCCTACTCTTATTATTGGAGAAAAAATAGGTGTCCTTGCAGAAGAAGTTGCTAGTAGAAATATTAACGTTGTAGCAAGAGATAGTTCTGCATCTTATGTAAGTCCAAAAACTGAAGTTAAAGATAAAGAAGTTTTAAGTAAAATGGATATTAAACCATTTTCTCTTGATAAATTGAAAGAAATTGACGGCATCTTTCTCAATATCATAGTAATTTTCGCATTGAAAAAACTACCAAAAAAACAACAATTAGAATTATTAGAAAAATGTAAGAGGATTCTATCTAGAGAAGGTCAGTTAATCGTTGTAGGAGAATTTTATCCAAAATCAGCACTCCTGTTACCTATTTCATTAGCGAAAGAAGGAATAAAATCATTTAACAAAGCAGTCTTGAAGAGAAAAGTTTCAAGACCTCTAACAAATTTCGATAAGATTACAAAACAGTTAGAACTCAAATTCTTCGACGTAAAATACGATGCTGGCGGAAGAATCAGAACTTATGTTCTAACAAAACGTTGGGGAGCTCTTGTTACTTAGCTTCGTTCTCCTTTTCCCCATTTAACTTTTTCATCTGATAAAGAACCAACAGGATATTTTTTCCAATTTTTTTCTAGCTTTTTGGGAATGACTTCATCCAGATTCACACCTAATTCATGAGCTAGAAGGAATAGATAAATTGCAACATCTGCAAGCTCATCACCAACCTTTTCCTCTATTTTCTCAAGTTCGTTTTTTATTTCTTCATTTGTTTGCCATTGAATTAATTCAAAAAGTTCTCCTAATTCAATAATAAGAGATAAAGCCAGATTCTTAGGAGTATGATATTTCTTCCAATCTCTGGCATCTCGAAATTCTAATATCTTATCAGTTAGATCAGTTATAGCATTCACAAAAGATAGAAAGAGATAGAATAATTAACTTTTTCTCTTTTTATGTCACTTTGTGCATCCAGTTGAAACGATCATGGATTCTACCGTATTGGATTCCAGTAAGTTCATCATATAGATGTTGAGTAATCTTTCCAACTTGGAAGTTATTTATTATGTAGTCATTATCCTTGTAGAAGATATCCCCGATTGGAGTAATAACAGCAGCTGTTCCAACAAAGAAAGCTTCTGTACAATTGCCTTTTTGGATTTGATCTGCAACAGTATTAATGTCTAATGGAGCTTCGTTTGTCTTGTATCCTAGATTCTCTGCTATTTCAAGGACAGATTTACGAGTAATCCCTTTGAGGATTGTACCACTAGTTGGTGGAGTATAAATTTCATCATTTATCACGAACATAATGTTCATTGCAGTTGCTTCTTCAATGAAGCGTCTTTCAGTTGCATCCAACCATATGACTTGACTATAACCATTAGACTTTGCACTAATCATGGCACGAAGTGAAGCAGCATAATTACCCCCAGCCTTAGCTTCCCCTATTCCTCCTGGAGCTGCTCTAATATATTCATCAGTCACGTAAGCTTTTATTGGTTTGAAACCTTCTTTAAAGAAAGGACCAACAGGAGAAAGAATAACATAAAAGTAATATTCTGTACTGGGATGAACCCCTAAGAATACTTCAGTTGCTATCATAGTTGGTCTGATATAGAGAGAAGTTCCAAGTGCCCTTGGTACCCATTCATTATCTACTCTAACTAGCTCAGTTATAGCTTTCACAAAAAGATCTTTGTTTATTTTTGCCATACTCATTCTTTCAGCAGAAAGATTAAATCGTTCTGCATTTTCATGTGGTCTAAACAAATGGATTGATTCATCTGGATGTCTGTATGCTTTCATTCCCTCGAAAATTTCTTGTCCGTAGTGAAACACACAACTTGCTGGATCCAGTTGAAATGGCTGATATGGTTGTATTTTTGGTGTTCCCCATTTCTCATCTTTATATTCGATAAGAAACATGTGATCAGTGAAGTATTTCCCAAAAATTAACTCAGTGTCCAAAGGTTTCTGTTTCCGTTTTTCTTCTGAGGTTAATTGTATCTCTAATTCCATAAATTCTGACATAGTCCTTTGAAGTGATGAAAAACGACTTAAAAGTTTTGTTGCATCTTCATTCTTCAGAAAAGTTTCTTCTTATTTACAACAGACATTAATCCTTTTAGATAATCTCTCATCTCTTTTCTTGAAGGTAATAATCTTAAAGTTCTAGCAACAAAATACCTACCACCTCGTAAGTAAAGAACATCTGGTTTTAGTTGAGTTGCCCAAAATTGTGCAATTTGAAGTGAAACTGAAGCTTTCAAAGATTTAAGAAAATCTGCTTTTTTCAATTTAACACCATTTATTTCCATCTCTTCAAAATAGATTTTTGCGATTTCTTCAAAAGTAAAAGGTAGCTCATACAGACTAATCTTAATTCCATCAACATGAAAAGGTAAAAGATCATAGAAATAAAGCAATTCCCATGCAGGAGGGCCAATGAAACATTCTTGCCAGTCTAATAAGCAAGCTATACATTGTGATGATTGCATGAAATTGTATGTCCATGTATCTCCATGCAGTAGAGAGGTTCCGCTTGCTAGCAGATCCTTTACAAAAGTATCGGACTTGATTACTTTCTTAGCTTTTTCAAAATCATTTTTAGTTAGTGGAGTCTTTCCTTTATAGTTGATTGCTATTTTCGATGCTTTGTTCAGATTTTCTATTAAATCTTCTTTTTTCTTCTCCCAATCAATGGTAAAAGGTTTTGGAAAATCCTCTAATTCTTTTTTATCCTCTTTGTTGTAGAATTGAGCATGTAAACGAGCAATTTCTGCCAAAGCTCTTTTGATGTTTGATTCATCCCATTTCTTTGGGTGAACTCCCCTATAAATTTTCGAGATTAAAATCCATGGGACATCACTTGATTTCGAAACAGCAATCACTCTTGGAGCTGGAACATTGTACTTACTTGCAATTTTTGAATAGAATAACCATTCAACCTTTGTAGTATTTTGTTTTAGAATTGCAGTTTTATTCTTCTCCCACGAAATTTCTGCAACTTTTGCAGTGGAGGTACCCGATAGATACTTCCTAACTTTGATCGCTTCTGGAGAGGTTTTAATCTTTTTTGCAACCTCCGACATAATGGGAGCTTGAATCAAATAATCACCGGATATATTCTTCTAACAGCTTATGTCTTTTTAACTATTTCTACAACCTTTTACTACAATAAAATCAAGAATTTCAAGTGAAAAATAGATTAATACTGGAAAAATTAGAGGGCTTTCAATCCTCTTGTTCATCATCGAATTTAATTGAATATTTCCATATTTTGTCTAAAACCTTCTCTTCATCAACTGTCATTGAATCCACAAAATCTTTTAGATCACCTAAAGTAACTTCATGACGTTGTATATCACCTAGAATGGTCGATAACACTTTTTTGGTTTTTTCGTCTGTAATTTTATCAATGATATTTCTCACTTGAGTCTTCATGTTCCACTCAAGCTCCAACACTTTACTAAGCGTATCAATTATAGCAGTTTTTCTTTCTTCTTCAACTGCTTGATTAATACCTTGTGCCCTATCTAGTAATCCTTTGAACATTTCAGAGTGTTTCTTTGCATCTAAGCCAATACCATGAAAGAGGGATTCAAGTAGAGAATTGTTTGGACAACAGTCTACAGTCAAAAGCATTTCACCAATTTTCTCTTTAATTTCTATCATTTGTCTTAGTTGCATAATGAAAGCATCTTTTTCCATAGCTCTGATAGAAAAAGAAGTAATTATAAAATTTTTTATGTGGATAGATTTCCTTACAGATACTTTTATAAAATTGGTAGGTTCAGAAAAACTAATGTCCTCAATGTTGGGAAGACTTGATAAGTGGGATAAAAATGTCTCTGGAAGAATAGCAGAAAAATCTTCTAAAGTTTTGAAACTTGCTACATTTTTTGCAACATCAGGAAATGGACAACCTTGGGTTATAGTATCAATTTTGTTTTTTGTTTTTGAAATTTTCATGACTAGAGTAGAAAATCTCGTTATCTTTCTCACTATTGCATTAACTGGTTTATTTAATTTAATCTTAAAACAGGTGATTAATCGAACTAGACCCAATGAAGAGGAGGCAAGAAATTATGTTACTCAACTTGATTTCAAAGCTTTTCCAAGTGGTCATGCATGCAGAATGGGAGCTATGGCAATATTGATGATTCTATTCTTCCCTAAAATTGGATGGCTGTTTGTTTTATGGGCAATTGCTGTTGGATATGGTAGAATAGCTTTGGAATTGCATTATTTTCTAGACGTTCTGGGAGGTACAGTTGTGGGAGCAACTGTTGCATCTTTAGGATATATTTTCTTTAGTAGAATAGCTCCTCTACTAGAACCTCTAATAGCATGGTTTCCAACACTATTCTGAAGTAGGATAGAGCTATTGTTAACCCGTAAATAGTGTTTCTAATAATGGTTCTATGAAATTATCTAAGAACATCATAATAACGAAACCTGTTATAACTCCAAACGTGATTAAGCGCGCATACTCCTTCCCATGCATTTCGGGAATTATCTCATCTACTACTACAAATATCATTGCTCCCGCTGCAAATGCCATACCAAAACCTAAGAAAAATTGAGCTATTGATACGGCTCCTACACCTATTAATGCTCCCAACGGTTCAGCAAGTCCAGTTAATGCAGCTATTCCAAAAGCTTTCTTTTTTGAATATCCTTCTCTTAATAGAGGCATAGCAACAGCAGTTCCTTCAGGAATATTCTGAAGCCCTATTGCTATAGCAACAACAGTTCCCTTAGAGATTTCTCCAGTACCATAACTAACACCTACAGCTAAGCCTTCAGGAAAATTGTGGATAGTTATAGCTATTACAAATAACCATGTAGCAGCTAATCTCTTTGATACTTTTCCTTCAGGTCCAGATATAAAATGTTCATGTGGAGCCCATTTATCTATAATATCAATGAATACTGCTCCTAATACTACTCCAAGAGTAACAATCCAGATATGATCGAGTTCGAAATTGGCACCTATTTGTAACGAATCTAAATTCAGAGCAGGAACCAAGAGACTGAAAGCTGATGCTGCTAACATAACGCCAGCTGCAAATCCGAGGAGTAAATCTAAGGTTTTATCAGAAATATCTTTCTTAAAGAAAACGGGAATTCCACCAATTGCTGTAGCTAATCCAGCTGCGAGAGAAGCTCCTCCTCCTATTAAGACAATAATCCAAGTATCCATAAAACATCCTCATCTATCATCTGAATTACTTTTATTTATAACTTACATCTGAAACTATAATTTTTCACTTGTATCAACTTTTTTAATTTGATTTAGCTTTTTAGTAATTTTCTTGAAAAAATCAAATAAAAATATATCAAGTATTATTATTCCAGGAACACTTAAAGCAGTTAATATTGTAGCACTTAAATCTCCACGGCAGATGAGAAGCAATAAGAATAATAAAAACAGGAAAACAATAGCAGGCATAGAAGCAACAAAAACAATAAGCAAGAAATACTTAATTATTTGAAGAGTTTTTTTATTCATTATTCTTGAGCTTCTATCTATTTTCTTGAAATTGCCATTAATCACCATAATTTCGCTTCCTAGAATCAAAAAATGTAGTTTTTGAAATATTTAAAGATTATTTAGAGATTTTTCTGGATCAAAATAGCTCAAGTGTCAATATATACACATAAAATTATTAAACAGTTAGGCTTTCATTTGATTAATTATATAAGTGTTTTAAGCACAGTTTACATGAACACAATGTTAAAGGTATTAGAAACCTCAAAAGAAGAGAAAGATATAATCTCACAGTATGATCCTTTTCCTGAATACAGGGATACTGTTAAGATTAGAAGAGGTGGTACTTGGTATGACATTAGTGTTATTGATATGAATGAAAAACCAATTTATCCCTGGACAATTATCTGTGTTCATGGATGGGGTTCTAATGCCTTGAATTTCAGATTTCTACTAAAACATCTCAGCCCCTTTTATCGAGTAATTTCATATGATCTTAAAGGTCATGGTGAATCATGTAAAGATGAAGATTCCTATGATTTAACCTTATTCACAGAAGAACTAGCACAGATAGTTGACCACTACAATCCTGATAATCTTGTATTAGTAGGGCATAGCATGGGAACAGCTATCGTACTCAACTACCTTTACTTAAATCCAAATCGAGCTAAAGCTTCAGTTATACTCTCAGGCTCTGCAAATTTCGCTGAACCTGTTCCAAGATTGATACCGCTGATTCTGACATATATGGATGAAAAAGTAAAGAATCTTTTCATTGAGATTGCTACATCTTTTCTCTCTACAAACAAATATCCAGAACTAAGAAAATTGGTTAGAGAACAACTGAAAAGAACTCCATATTTTGTTTTTAGAAGATCTTTGATTAATACAGTGTTTGCCTGGAAAAGAGATGAGGATTTGAACAACATCAAGATACCTATTCTAATCATGACTGGGGAAAAAGACATTCTTACAACTGTAAAACAATCAAAGAAGTTGAACAAGCTCATACCTAATTCTAGATTAGTTATCTTACCAGGTTCAAGACACGATATTCCAATTGAGAAAGGAAGAGAAGTATCAGATTTAATTTATGAATTTGTTGAGTTTCAGATTGACAGAGATAGAGTGAAAATACCTATGCCAAACTTCTGATGAATTATCCCATCAATAATGAAGCAAATAGGTTTAAATACACGCAAAAGATTTTTTGAACATGCCTTCAGAACCATTTGATTTAGTTGAAAAAGCTATTGAGAAAGGAGAAAATTTGGGTGCAAAATACATTGAAGCCAGATTAGTAAATCTAAGTTTAAACTCTACTTTATTGAAAAACGGAGAACCTGAAATTGGTTCTCTATATCGAAGTAAAGGTATAGGGATTAGAGTTCTGAAAGATGGTGGAATGGGATTTGCTAGTTTCAATGAAATGAATAAAAATGAAATGGAAATTGCAGTCGCTTTTGCAACTAAAATGGCTGAAACAACTGGAAAGAAAAGAAGGGATGAAATCTCTTTTAGTGAAGAAGAAGTTCATGATGTAAAGTATGATGCTAAGGGAGAATCTGGAAAAAGACCTTTAGAAACAGATCCTGAAGAAAAAATTAATCGACTTATTGAAATAGATAAAGCTATCACAGAGCAAAAAATCGAAGCATCTTTACAATTCAGATATCTTGAAATGACAGATCAAACTGAAGAGAAATATCTTGTAACTAGTGAAGGGTCTAAAGTTCAATGCACAACAGATAGAGTTGAGATATATGGAATGATTACAGTGTCAAATCCAGTTACTGGTTCAATGGAACAAAGGGAGATAGAAAGGGGAAAAGCTGGAGGATATGAAGCATTGGATCATTGGAATATCGATGAGCATTTGATAAGCGAAGTAAAAAAACTTAGCAAAATTGCAACTGAAGCAAAAGAATCTCCTAAAGGTATACTAGATTACATTGCTGGACCAAGTGTAATAGGAATAATATGTCATGAGAATCAGGGACATCCTAGTGAAGGGGATAGAATATTGGGAAGAGAGGGAGCACAAGCAGGTGAAAGCTATCTGACAAAAGAAATGCTTGGTACAAGGATAGGGAGTGAACACGTCAATGTAATTGACGATCCAACAATAGTTGGTTCATATGGGTTTTATTTGTATGATGATGAAGGCGTAAAAGCTAGACCTAGATATCTGCAAAAGGAAGGGATATTCCATGAAATGCTCAATAACAGAGAATCTGCAGCTGTTTTAGAAGTCAAGAGTAATGCTGCAGCTAGAGCAATAGGTTACAATCGAGAACCGATTCCAAGAATGGCTAATACCTATTTAGAACCTGGAGATTTTACTCTTGAGGAAATGCTAGAAGATGTTAAATTTGGCATATTGATGAATAATTTCACAGAATGGAATATTGATGATAGAAGATATCAATCAAAATATGTTGGTTTAGAAGCTTACTTAATAGAAAATGGTGAAGTTAAAAATCTTGTTAGACGACCAGTTCTAGAAACTACTACTCCTAAATTATGGCAATCTGTTGATGCCGTAGCAAAGAAAGATACGCTTGATTATGATGGAGGTATGTGTGGGAAAGGAGAACCTATGCAAGGAGCACCATGCTACATGGGAGGAACATATATGCGAATCAGAGATGTGGAGGTACGGTGATTAGAAATGGTAGAGAAAACTGATGTGTTTTCAATAATTGAAAGTTCTTCCAAGAAACTTGTTGATTTAGGATTTGATGATTACATTATAACAACTAACAGAAGAAATAGATCACAACTTAGATTTGCTGATAGTCAAATAACAGTGGTGAAAAATTGGGCTTCATTGGATCTAGGAATTTATGGTGTTAAAGATTCGAAAACTGTTGCTGCTGAAATTGAGAATATTTCAGAAGATACAATTTCATCCTCCCTGGAATCTCTGTTAAAATTAGCTAATTCTATGCCAAAAAATCCGAATTACTTAGGTATCTCTGATGGTCCTTTCAGTTATCCAAAAATAGAATCTCTAGCAGATCCAGAATTTCTAGAATTTCATGATAAATCAGTTGATAAAGTTTATACTGCAATAAATGTAGCAGAAGAGGAAGGAGCTAAGCGTTCAGCTGGAGTATTATATTGGAATGTTGCTGAAAGAAGATTATTATCATCTAGAGGAGCAGAAGTAGTAGATAACCTCACTGGATTAGAGTTTACTATCAGATCTTTTATAGATGGAAAAAGTTCAGGACAAGGGATTTCAGTTGGAAGACTTCATGAAAAAATAGATTTCGAAGGTGCAGGAAGAGAAGCGGGAAAAATAGCTAAAATGTCTGTTGGTGGAGAGAATGGAAAACCTGGTACTTACAACGTGATATTGACTCCCACTGTAGCAGCTGATATAATTGCTCAAACACCATCATCTGCTAATCCATTTAGTGTAGAAATTGGTTATTCTTGGCTAAAGGATAAAATTGGAGAAAAAATAGGTCCAGATTTTCTGACAGTATATGATGATGCTCTCCTGCCCAATGCTTTAGGATCCAAATCCTTTGATGATGAAGGGCATCCAACAGGAAGAAACGTCATTATTGAAGATGGCATATTGAAAGGATTTATTCACAATACTTCGACAGCTAAAAAAGCAAATACAACCAGCACTGGGAATGCAGGATTAGTTTCACCCAGGAATTCTAATCTTTTCTTTGAACCAGGAGAGCACTCTTTTGATGAATTAATGGAAGTGTCTAAAGACAAACCAACCCTCTATATCACCAGCAACTGGTATACAAGGTTCACTAGTTATATAGATGGAATTTTCTCAACAATTCCAAGAGATGGAATGTTTTTAGTTGAAGGTGGAGAGATTGCTAAACCAGTAAGAGAATTAAGAATTAGTGATACAATGCTTAACATCTTCAAAAATATCAAAGCACTAGGAAAGGAATTGCAACAAATCAAGTGGTGGGAGGTATATACTCCTACATTTATTCCATATGTTTTAATCGAAGATGTAAACATTACTGCAGCAACTTCATAAATCAGATAAGTATAGGGTGAACATACTATTTCATCCTACTACATAATATTTTTAATACTTAAAATCATTATAGAGAAATGGTGAATTAATGCCGCTTACATTGAAAATAACAGAAAAACAAGTCTTCTTTGTAACAAAAATTTTGCTAGCAGGGTTCTACTTCTTCTATTTTCTGGGGTTATTCATTGGATTATTAACACAAAATCCAGGTCTACCTTTAGTAAATACAAGATCTTATGATCTTGAGTTTTTAGCTTTTACTGTTAGCGGATGGAGCATATTACATCTGTTATCATTAATATCTGTTATTGCAATAATCGTACTGATTATTCTTGCAAAAGAACCTAAAGATTTAATGAGCAACAGAATGTTGTACGCGTTCGGTGCTTACATGACTCTAGCTGGAATTACCATTTTCGCTTTAGGATGCTCAAGTTATGGATTACTTGATTTTAGATTTGAGATAGCTTCAATTACAATGATAATCTTTGGAGTCATTCTCTGGTTTGGACCTTTGATTGAGAAAGCTGGAAGACTTACTCCTGCCAACAACTCACTGCTCAAGGGGATTGGTTCGTTACTTTATTTCTTTGGACTAACAATATCTTCATACAATTCAGTAGATATTCTTGACCAAACCAAATATTCCTCCTTAGGCTATCTTTATCAGGTAACTTACAAAACAAATAGTGCAAGAGCTTTCTTCCCTACACTCCCAGATTGGATTTTTGGAGGAATCATATGGCTCATTCTAGGGTTATATTGGTGTTTCGACTTCTTGGAATCAAAGAGTGTTATAAAGAAAACCCGAAATACAAAGAATACTCTTTTGACAACCGCAGCAGTATTCTTCAAAATTGAACTATTCATTTTCACATTGTTCTTCATAAACTTTGGAGCAATGGTTGGTGCAAGTATCAAGACGATGTTCGTTGGAAACATTCTAGGAATTCTAGCTGCAATTGGAATTACAATAATACTGTTAATGAGATTGGGATTCATACTAGATGCAGATGCAGCACCAAAGCCTAAACCAATGGAACCTTCAACTCTAGAAACAGGTGAAGATGCTTAAAACATCATCTCCTTTCTTTTCTTTTCTTATTATTTATTGAATATTAATCAAGTTTAAAAAAAAAGAGAAAGAATCTTTCTCTTAAGAAATCCACCAAGCACCTTCATCAGAAATGAAGAGAAGTGGTACTCCGGTAGTTGGATCACAAACGATGAATCTTTGGAATTGAGTACCTGTTCCTGCTAGAGGGGCATATATATCACTAACTATGACTGTTTGATTAACGAAGATATAAGCAAGAAAGAAACTGAAAACATGATCTATTATTCCATCGATATTCCAGAGATCATGATCAGTTGTAAGCGGATCAAAACTTGTAAATGCAATATACTCTAGAGTAGTGTGATTTTGAAAGAATAGAAAGGTAGGATTGGTTGGAACAATTTCACTAAACTCTGATTTAGATATCGGTTGAGACAATATCCCATTATAAACAAACTTATGGTAACGCCATTCATTTCTAGTAAAGTCCTTTTCATCATAGTTTTCTAAGAACAGCTCTTCTCTTTCAATTAGAAGAGTAATATTTTCTAGTCTCTCATGAAAGGTTCCTCTCTTAATTGATTGAAAATATGAACTATTTCCTGAGATATTTTCTAGCTCAAGTAGATAAGGAAGATAGTTTTCGTCCGTCACATCTCTAACTATTTCACTTTTGAATTTAGAAGGATCAATTTGGTTGGATCTAGGGATTATAACTGATAATGATACTGTGATACTAATAATAACCACAGCTGACATTATGATTACTACTGCTCTCGTTTTCATGATTCTATATCATTCTCCAACACTGAAATATCTAGTTGTGTTTTATTCAACACATTACTTTGCTTTCTTACGAAATAATGGAATGATAGCTAATGATACTAGATGTAAGCACAAAATCTTCAAATCACCGGTTTTTTCAGTTTCAATTGGGTATTCATAACCTGCTTTTTCCATATATTCTTTTGCCAAAGTAATATTGTATTCCAATGGTTTCAGCTCTTCATTAAATCCAACACAACTATAAGGCAAAGATGTTACACCAGGATATCCAAAGCCTTCGAAAATCTCTTTGACTATAAGGTCACGAGGAACTGTATGAGATATAGCTTTTCTTATGTTTAGAGCAGCTTCAGTGTTTCCTAAGGGAGATAATTCTCCAGTACCAAGAATTGGATGTTTTAGGTTAACAACAATCTCTGAACTGATGAAAGCACCTGCAAAAAATGCTTCAATACTTGTTGGTTCAAAATCTTGCCAGGCAGGAAAATAGCTCTGCTCAAGTATATCTACTTCACCACTTAACAAGCTAGCTACTGCAGTGTCTTTTCCACTTATGTATTTGAAAGATAAATTATCTATGAAAGGACCTTCTCCGAACCAATATTCGTTAGGTATAAGTTCCACAATAGAGTTGTTATAATCATAGCTTGCCATTTTGAATGGTCCGCATGAAGTTACTAGTTGATCAGTTACATTTCCGAAGAAGGGAATCTCTCTAAAAATATCATACCCATAAGAGCTTATAAGAGGTTCAACTACTGATTGTTCTATGATTCCAAAACTCAATAATTTGAAAATATTATCAATACAAGACATAAGTAAATATGTGACTTTCGTTTTGAAATTGAACTTAATTGTATCATTATCAACTACTTCGGTATCGTTAATGTAATCTATATATGGATTACAATAACATAATAGCTTTAGAGCAGGTGTTTTCAATAAGTCATAAGTATATTTAACATCAGAAGCATTAACGATATGCCCATTACTGAATTTTGCACTGGGTTCTAAATCAATAGTTATACTCCTTCGATCAGAAGCGAAGGTATAATTTCTTGCTAAACAAGGTTCATAAAGATGAGTTGTTGGAGATCTTCGAAATAAAGAACCATAAACAGCTTTCAACCACAAACTATCTTGATATTGAATAGGTGAGAGAAAATAATTATACGCTGAATCTCGAAATGAGCTAGTATTTCCAATCTTCCAAGGAACTGCAAATGTAATATTTCTAGTTATATCATTTCGCCAAAATTCTGGATTATGTTCTCCAACTGTTAGTAATGTTGAATCCACTCCTTCTATACTTGTCCTTTTCCCATAGATCCCATTCACATAATGTGATGTAATCATTGGAAGATTCTCATATAGGATAGTTTGGAGTTCTTTTGCATGTAATGTTCTATTTGATAAATCTAATTCTTCAAGATACTCGATTAGTTTACTATCATATGTTGAATTGCTGAATTGACAGATATTTTCTCCGTAAGGTAAAAAGCTTGGAGTGTCAAACATACCGAACGGGTTCCAATCTAAGTCCCAGCTAATATCAAAGAAGCAGATATCAAATCCTCCCTCATCATAAGTAGGTATTTCTCCATTGTTTGTTTCAACTGGAAAATCAAAAGTTTTACTCCTAAAAATGGTTGTTACTGTTGATTCGTGAAAATCTATCCCAATACCTATATCAGGAAATTGATTCTCGTAAAGTAAAGTAAATTGACATCGACATCTTGCGCTTGAAGTATTCAAACTTAAGAGACTAATATTGAAAAAAGCAGGAGGATCTTCTGATTCTGCAAAGGAAGAAAATAAAACACTAGATAAGATTAATAACATAATAAGTAATAGTTTGCTTCTCTTCATCATTGAACCCTTGTTCAACAATTTATTATCAAAATGCTATATTAAGGATTTCTACGACATTTTAATCATTAAAATGGAAATTTTTAAGTCTCTAAAATAGCTTGCTTCCAGAAAAAATCAAGAAAAAAAGAAAATTCCTTTTTATTCTTGAAAAAAGAGATATATTCAAAGAAATAGAATTTTATAAGATTTTTGAGGAGAAAAAACTGTATTTTAATGTTTTATGGCCATAAAACGACGTTGTGCAAAGAATTATAAGCATTTATACATATATTATTGTCGGAAGAAAATGAGAAGCTTATTTAACAATGTCAACATAAGAATTACAATCGCGGGAATTTTCTTAACAGAAGTAGTATTGATAGCTTTCCTTCTAGCCTTTGATCTAAGTAACGGAATGACTATTGTAGGTTATGTCGTCTGGAGTCTAGTTTTCATTGTTAGTTTTCCTATTCTTCTTAGACAGTGGTCAAAAGAAAAGAAGAATAATCTTGAGTAAAATCTCCCTACATCTTTTTAGCACAAATTTGAAATATTAACTATCCTTTTCTCTTACAATGAAACATACAGATTTTCACACTCATACTTATTTGTCTGATGGTGTTCTAGGTCCAGCTGAACACATTCGTCGAATGATTGTAAAGGGATACGATGCAATTGCTATAACAGATCATGTTGATTCAGCCACAATTGATCATGTTCTAAAATGCTTGGATCTAATAAGAAACGATTTTGAAGATGAGATAATTTTTCTTCCTGGAGTTGAAATTACTCATGTTCCCCCTTCACAAGTCGCTTTCTTAGCAAGTAAAGCCAAAAAGAAGAATTTTCTGGTTGTGGTCCATGGGGAGACAATCGTTGAACCAGTAGCTCCTGGAACAAACAGAGCAGCTGTTGAATGTCCCGATGTTGATATACTTGCTCATCCTGGTATTCTAACTCAAGAAGAGGTTCAATTTGCTAAAGATAATGATATATTTCTTGAGATTACAACAAGAGGGGGTCATGCTCTAGGAAACGGAAGAGTAGCTGAACTTGCATTAGAGTGGGATGCTAAAATGTTAGTTAATAGTGATGCTCATACTCCTTCTGATTTCATGAGTAGGAAATTAGCACAAAGAACAGCTATAGGTGCAGGGATTCCTGAGAGTATGTTTGGAGAAATATTTGGAGATAATCCAGAAGAGATAATTAAGAGAATTAGAAAATGATGTGATTAGATGAGTGAGAAATTCAAATTAGGTGAGAAATCTATCGTTGCTAGGCACCGATCCAGGACGAGAAGTTTTCGTTTCTTCAACAAGATTATGAACGGAGTTTCAATCTTTCTTTATAGAATTTATTTACTACCATTATTTGGAATTGGAAAGAGTATAATTCTTCTAGATACTATTGGTTGGAAAACAGGGAAAAGAAGAACAACTCCTGTTCTTGTCTTATACTTCTACACAGAACACATGACCTTGTATATTGCAAGAGGTATGAAAGCTCATTGGCTCAAGAATATTTTAGCTGTAGATAATCAAATTTTTAAAATTCAAAAAGGCTTCAAAAAAATGCAAGTTCAAGGGGTTCTTATTGAAGATACAGAAGAGAAATTTAAGCATCTAAAATATTATTTCGAAGAACTTCCAGAAGCTCGTATGATATTTGGTTATAATAAAGAGAAACATGGAGATGTCTTCCATACTGAGGAATTCAAAGAAATTCTAGATATAATAGAATTCCTCCAGATAAAACCATTGAAGAAGTAAAACAGGATTATTGGTTCAATTTTCTTGTCTCTTCCAAACATAATTTTAACACTTCAAATCCTGAAGTAATCAACCTTCTAAGTGTTTGGGAATTTGTGAAAACCTCCATGAATGAGATCCACCCCTCATAATAATAGTCTTTATAGCTTTCAGCAATGAGATGGTAATCGTGTTTCTCTAGTTCTTTGGCAATTGAAGTTCTATTTAGATCCCATAAATCAAGTGGATTATCGGATGATAGACTCAATAACCTTACAGGAGAGGGGGATATTCTCCAATTCATTCTTCTAATCAATGACCACAAATCTAATCCTGTTCTATCGATCATTGACAAAGGTAGACCTGAAAGGAACTCTTCCAATCCCAGAAGATTATTGAGATCAATTTGTTTTATTCTTTCAATTGAAGGATTTGTTCCTAGCTTTGCTTCACCAACTAGAGGGAATATACTTGTCTTCTTTGGTTGGATGAAATCTACATTATCAACAATTTTGTTTATTGAGATTACTTGAGTTCGAGGAATGTGAAAATAATTTGGATTTTGTTCGATGAATCTTGTTTCATAAGTTTCAGATATATTTACAGATTCGTGAAAAGAATTCTCATCATCAAAGAAATTAGAGTGTTTGAAAGCTTTGATATGAATATCTACATCACTTAGAACTGGAACATAGTCAATATAACTCTCCCATTTCTTTGTTGCAGAGCCTTTAGCGTATGCATAATCTATTGCTTTGGAGTAGTTCTCTTCCAATATTTCTTTCCAGATATCTAAACAAGAATCAACCTCTTTCCTAGCTTGATTCATGTATGTAGAATAATCACTCATTTAAGAAGATGAAAACCTCATGATTTAAAATATCTTTCTCTATTCTTGATTTCAGACAAAAAAACAGCTTTTTAAAGGTTTAATAAAATAAAATACTAGGTATTTAAAGGTCGTTGATCAAATGAGCTCTGAGAGAGATAAAGGTGATGATTTCTTTTCAAAATTTAATTTCAAAGAAGCCTTTCATTGGTATCTCAGAGCAAGAGACATCTTCTATACAGCTGGAAAAGAGGAAGAACTCAGAGAAGTAGAAATCAAAGTTGCTAGATGTTTTGGATTGCTTGGAATGAAACACGAAGCTATAGATCTTCTCCACGAGTTATCTGAACAAGCTAAAGAACGACTTCTAATTGAGGATTACTATAAAATTATACTTGAGTTAACAGCTACTCAATTATCATATGGATGCTATCTTGATGGCAAGAAATCTATAGAGGATTTAGAAGAAGAAGTCATTGATGAATCTAATGCCCTTGTTTTTTTCAGATATTGGCAAACCAAAGCTCAATTACAAGTTGTTTATCATAATCTTCCAGAAGCTAGAGAAATTGTTCATTTCTTAATGAGGAAAGCAAAAGAAATGGGAAATGATCCTTATTATTACGAATTACAAGTGTTAGAAGCTCAAATAGATGCAGAAGAAGGAGATGTTCTCAAAGCATATTCTAATATCGACGAGGCTTTCAAATTCTTTGAATCAACACCTTTCGAGAGATCTGCATTTGAGAAAAAAATAATTCTTTCTCAGTTTGTAGAAGAACCAGAAGAAACAATTAATCTGATAGACGAGTATATAGAAAGATATAATCCAGAAGATGTTGCCCCATTAATTTTTAATGCACAAAGAATCGAACTAGAGCTTAGATCCGATAAAATCACTCCAGCTATTGCAATAGAAAAAGGAGAAAGAATTCTCTATAATGCAGAGAGCATTGAACACCTAGAATTAGCTGCTAAAATCAGAAGACTTCTGGCAGGTTTATACCAGTCCACAGGAGATCTAAAAAACTCTTATTCAGCATTTGTAAAAGCTAGGGATTACTTCATATCACAAGAACTAGAATATGAAGAAGCAATTACTTTCTTTATCTTTCTACCAGCTTTACTTCAATTTCATTCAGCAAAAGTACTGGGGATAACTGGAGTTTTAGGAGGAGGAAGTTTGAAGGGTAATGAGTATTTAGATAATTTAGATCTGTCAGAAGAAATTGAAAGAATCAAAACTGTTTTTGAAGAATTCGAGGATGATGTTAGGTCTCAAATGACCTACTTTTTCCAGTTATCCTACAAAATCTCAATGATTGGATATGGGGAGGATTTTCAAAATTCTATAATAGAAATAAAAGCTATCTACAAGTGGATGCTTGATAAGGGTGAGTTACATTATTCAGAGATGATAGGTCAATTTCTAGAACTAATTAAACAAATGAGATAAGATAATTATGAAGAAATATAACCCAAACGAAAGAATACAAGTGTATATTCCACTTCATAATGTGTTAGGCTTGATAAGCAATGAAATAGAAAATGACGTTGAAGAGGGAAAATATGATGATCTGATTTTAGAATCACCGAGCTCTAGAAATCAGAAGAAACTTATCAAAAAGCTTCCAGATCCAGTGGAAAGACTAGTTATAGTTTCTTTAGTAGCTAAAAAAATGGCTGATACACGAAGAGTAGATGACAGAAACATACTATTTTCTTTGTCTAGAATTCCATATTTTCTTTTCCCAAATTTTAGCTCAGAAAATGTTGCTCTATATTCACAAACTGACATCGAGGAAGTAAATGATTTTATGAATAGAATTACAAAAGTACTTCCACAACATTCTCCTCGTTTTGATACAAAGATGCTTATTCTCTTGAAAATTGAATATTACATTAATACATTTCTCTATTTTGCTAAATCTATGTCAGAGAAGAGATTTCCTTTTGGAAGTGGTTTCTACGATTTTATTAGTTTTATAATTCATGAATTCTTCTTGATTCTAAAACCACAATTTGAAAGCGTGAGTAAGGAAGCAAAGACAGTTATGTCTGTTCTTACTCCATATCTTAATTATACTACAATAATATACTTCTATGAACATTTTCCTGAACAAGCCGCAGAGTTAACTTTCATTTTGAATAGAATTCCTAAAATCGATATATCAAAGAATGAAAAGGATCTATTAACTGAGCTTTTTACAGAAACAATTTTGATGAACAAGAAAGACAAGGAAGTTCTCCTAAGTAAGCTTAAAACATAATTTCTATAGAAACTTCAATATTTTTCAGAAAAAAGATTAAAAACTCTTAAAACAATCACCTATCTGTGAAAAGCAAAATAGCACTTATCAAAACTACAGTAAACACAGAAAAAGAAGCTAAATCAATTATTGATGTATTAATGAAATCTAAACTAGCAGCGTCAGTTCACTATTTTCCAATTTCAAGTGTTTTTAGCTTGGAAGGTCAAATAGAAGAATCAGAAGAATTCGTTCTTTTCATAAAAACAACACTCTCAAAATTCGAAGA
>JAEOTK010000389.1 GCA_016839875.1 Candidatus Heimdallarchaeota archaeon | reverse complement strand
TCTGCAGCTGAAAGATCAAGAAATGTATCTTGAATGCTTACAGTATTTAGAGCATTTGTTAAATTACCATCAAGATTTGCGAATTCAGTATGGAGAGGAAATTTTGTTGTATCTATTACAATCGTTTTTCCACTGACTTTTATTTCAGTAGTATATGCTTGCGTTGTGAGATTTGTTAAAGTTCCAAAAAACATCAAAAAAGATAATAATATAGTAATTGCTATTTTTCTTTTCATTATTGACATAAAGGTTATTTCTTTCTATACCTAATAAATATATCTCGGATACAAAATTGCTACTAAAATGAAACAATTTCTATTTTCTTGCAATTGGAAGTTCAAATCTCCATTTACCATCATATTGATGAAATGCTCCTGCAACAGCTCCTGCGGTTGGAACTAAACCTATTTCACCAATTCCTTTTGATCCAAATCCTAACATCTCTTCAGGTTCTTCTATAATGATGACTTCAACTTCAGGAGTGTCTCTTGCTTTTACTATTTGGAGATCTCTCATTTTCAATGAGTTTGGAACTCCTTTGGTTGTTGGAAAGCTCTCAGATAGTGTATGTCCAAGCCCCATGTGTACCCCTCCTTCAATTTGCCCTGCAACGGCCATTGGATTTATTGCTTTCCCTACATCATGTGCTGCGATTATTTTCTTAAGATTTCCTTCATCATCAAGTAAGGCTACTTGGACTGCATAGCTGAATGCCAAATGGGTTACTGGATTGTCTACTTCTGTTCCAGGTTTTACAGTGAAATTAGTGATATACTCTCCATGAAATTCTTCACCAGCAAGTTCTGCTAAGGTTTTGAATTTTAGAGCTTTCGCTAGTTTTTCTGCTGCATGTTTCGCTGCCATTGAATCTAAAGCTGTTGCTCTTGATGCAGTTGTCATTCCACATTTTGTACTAGGATAACTAATGGATTTGACATCCATTTGGGAAGGATCAATATCAGTCAACTCTGATACAACTTGAGTTAGGATTGTAAACAATCCTTGACCCATTTCTGTGAAACCAGTTAAAATCTCTATTTGTTCATTATCAAGAACTTTGATTAGAACTCTTCCTGTATCTTCTAGTCCATTTCCAATCCCAGTATTCTTTATTCCACATGCAATTCCAGTTGGGACTTTAGAATTCTTGTAAATATTCTTTACAGCATCAAGACACATTTGCATTCCAGCAACAGTTTTGGTCATCTTTTGTCCAGTTGCAAATCTGTCTCCATCTTTCAGTAAATTTCTTTCTCTAATATCAAAATCATCAATATCAATTCCATCCTCTATCATCTGCTTAACGATCATATTGAGACATGTTTCGATTGCAAAAGAGGTCTGATTTACTCCAAATCCCCTCATTGCACCACAGGGTGGATTATTAGTATAGACTGCTTTTGCTTCCACATCTACATTAGGAACATAATATGGTCCACAACAATGACCAGCTGCTCTTTCTATAACTTTAGCTCCTACTGAGGCATAGGCTCCAGAGTCTGCTAAGAGTTTCATTTTAACAGCTGTTAATTTTCCAGCTTCATCAGCCCCCACCTCATAATTCATTGTCATTGGATGGCGTTTAGGGTGTATCTTCATTGACTGTTCTCTTGTAAGTACAGTTTTTACTGGTTTCTGCAGAATATACGCTGCAACAGCTGTTTGAGCTTGACAAGAAAGATCTTCTTTTCCTCCAAAAGCTCCTCCATTTGATACTAGTTCAACAGTAACAGATTCTAGATCTAACCCTAAAACTTCTGCAATTTGTCTTTGATCTTCGTGAACTCCTTGACCTTGACTATAAACATGAATTCCTTTTCCATTTGGAACCGCTAAAGAACTTTCAACTTCCATAAAGGCATGTTCTATACGCTGTGTTTGGAATTGTTGTTTTACTACATACTTAGAGTTGGCTAAAGCAGTATTGACATCTCCCCTTCCGAAAAATGTATGTCCAAGTAGGTTTCCTTTCTCATGGATTTTTACTACTTCAGGATTCAGAGCTTTTTCTGGATCATCTATTGGGTCTAGAATTTCATATTCAACATTAATTTTCTCCACTGCTGCTCGAGCATGAATCATTGAATCTGCAACAACCATAGCAAGAACATCACCAACATAATTAGTTGTTTCATCTTCAGCAACAAAGATAGGCCAATCTGGGATAATATGCCCAATCACTCTTTGACCTGGAACATCCTTAGCTGTGAATATCCTTACAACTCCTTTAGCTGAATTTGCTTCTTCAAGATTAATTTTCTTTATTTTTGCTCGTGGATGTTCGCTGAGTAAAAACGCACCATGAAGAAGGTCACCAACCTCCATATCTGCCACATAAGGTTTCTTTCCGAGAGCCATATCTATTCCACGATAGCGGTGAACATTAGCTCCTACTCCACTTTCCTTTGGTTTATATTCACGCTCAAAACCATATTGTTCCCCAAAGAGCTCATTTCTTCGAGGAGGACCAGAAATATCTGAATCCTTAGTTTTCCAGTGTTCTTCTGCAGTCTCCATTGCATCAATGATTCGTTGATATCCTGTACATCTGCACAGATTTCCAGTTATCGCTCGTGCTTTCTCTTTTCTTGTTGATGTTGGATTCTTATCAAGAAATCCTTTGATTCTTATCATAATTCCAGGAGTACAGAATCCACATTGGATTGCCCCTTCTTTGACTAACGATTTCGAAATGATTTCTTGTTCAACTCTATCTACACCTTCTATTGTTACGACTTCTTTACCCTCTAAGGATTCAGGCTTTTGTCTGCAGGACATAGCAGCTCTACCATTGATAAGAACCATACATGCTCCACAAAATCCTTGTCCTGAACAGCCATCTTTGCAGCTCTTTATCAGACAAACTTCCCTTAATACATCAAGGGCACTCATGCCCTCTTCATAATCAATTTTTGTCTCATTTCCATTGAGAGTAAAAGTAACATTCATGATTTCACCTTGAATTCTTCCCATTCTTCAAGTGTATTTAGGTTATATGTTATCTTTATGTCTTTTACGGATATAATCTTTGCTTTTTGCAATTCTTTCTGTTTATTTATCTCAAAATCGAGTCTTGCATCTTTTTTACAAGTTAGAAGATATTGCTTGAATTCCTCTGATAATAAGACAGGGTGACCTTTCTTACCTTCATATTCAGGAATTACTACATTTACATCAGTTGAGATTAATCCCTGTACTAGTAATTCCCAAACAGATCTATTTGGACATGGAACATCAACTGGGAGAATAAATGCACCTGCTTGTGATACTTTGGAAACAGCTAGAATTCCATATTGAATCGAAGAAAACTGCCCCTTGTCTGGTTGTGGATTTAAGGTGACTATTAGATCATTTAGCTTAGGGATTTTGTCCTGATAAATCTTGGAATCTTTTCCTAAAACCACCACAATTTCCCAGAATCCTATTTCCAACAAACGTTCAATTTGATAAGCAAGAAAAGGTTTACCTTTGTACTCAAGAAGACCTTTGATTTCTCCCATCCTTTTAGAATCTCCTGCTGCTAAAATAATCACAGGTATTTTTCTGAATTCGAATTTCATGTTGTTCAACTAACACTTTATTCAAGTACTTACTCAAGGTTAAGCATATATTTCACATTAATTCAGATAAATCAATGTTCCTTGCTTTCGCTTTTTGTTCAATCCATTCTCTCCTAGTGCTTGGGTATTCTGCTAAATCAGCTGTTTTTCGTTTTTCTAGTTGGAGTGCATCTTCTGGACAAACTAATGCGCAAACACCACATCCCACACATCTATCATTTACATAACAAATATTATCCACCATCTCCAAAGCCTTAAATTGACACCTATCTAAACAGGCTTCACAGCCAATACATAGATCTTCATCAACAGTCATAACATAATTAGCCTTTGCAAAAGCATGCGGTTGCTCAAACTCCGTTAATCCTCTAAGAATTCCACAACAACAGGTGCAGCAGTTGCATATGTATGTAGTAGCATTTTGTGTGTTCATTGTAGAGTGTACTAAACCTGTCTCTTCCGCATGTCTTAATAATCTCTAGGATTCTTCTTTTGTAATCGGTTTAGTGTTTTTATCATTTTGAAAATAATTTTCAATTGGAGCAAAGACTAAACAGACTGTTTTAGAATATTTACATTCTTCACCAACTAATCCCTTCTGGACTTTACAAATACAATCTCTTACTCCCCAACTTTTTGCTTCTTCGATGAATTTCTCAACTTCCTCAAAGGGATGTATTTCTAATTCTGTTTTTATAACTTTATTTACTGGAATTACTCGAAAAATTGGAGGTTTTGAGTCAATTAATCCTCCATGTTTAGCTTTTTTGAAATAATCATCAATAAGCTTAGCAAACTCTTCATCCATTCGGAACAATTGTTCTTCATAGATACCAACTATCCATTCCATAAGAGCATATTTTCTTCCCTCTTGTGTATAATAAGCTGCTATCTGCCCTTTCGAATCCATAATTTCTAAGCGTTTCTTTAGTTCTGCTACTTCTAAATCTAACCTGGTAGCTATCTCCTCTGCTGTTTCACCAGTCATTTTCAATTTACTTGCTAAATCTGCTTCTTCTGGAGTAAAGATCCATTCAAGAATTTTAAGATGAGTTCCATCTTCCACCGCTGGAAAAGCATTAGGTACTGTATCTAAAACCCTTGCTAGTTCCTCATAAGGGTTGTTAGCTTGTGTCATCTAGTTCACAATTGGGAAGTGCAAAACTACCTTAAAAGTTCTTCTCATATTTTCTGCTATTTCTCAAATTCGGATAATTCTTCTGCAGCTTTATCTGTGAAAGGTATTTAAAAGAAAAGTCACTACGTAAACTTTGATGAGAAAAATTAATAATCAAAGAAGTTTAACTAAAATTCAATCGGTAATTATTTTTTTCATTCTCTTCATTTTTATCGTCTTTACAAATAATATTTCTTTTCCATCTTCTGCGAATGGAGATCCCTTTGTTGTTAATGTATTTGTAAGAAACGATTTAGCAGTTATGTGTTGTGGTCAACCAGGATTTGAAATTCTAAATATTAGTGATCCTGAACAACCTGAGGGAATAAGTGCAATTGATACTCCAGGAAGTGCATCTGGAGCTATTATAGTTGAAGAAATAGTTTATATTGCAGATGAGCATTCGGATCTCCAAGTTTTCAATATTAGTACCCCTACAAATCCAGTTCATGCGGGTTCAGGATATTTTGAAAGCTCTACACGTCACGGTATTTTTATTAAAAATAACTATCTCTATCTAGCTGGTTGGAATAATCGTTTACCAATATTCGATGTAAGTACTAGATCTCAACCAGTTCTTGTCAGTGAGTCTTACAACTATCCAAGTGATGTACGAGATGTATTTGTATCAGAAGATATTTGTTTTACAGTCGATATAACGAACGGTTTTCACAGCTACAATGTTTCAAATCCACTTAATCCCATTCCTATAGTTTCAAGAAACATCGTGGAAACTCCAAATAACCTTGTTGTTGATGGTTCAATCGCTTATATTGCAGATTTAGATGATGGATTAGTCTTAGTGGATATAAGTGATCCTGCAAATCCATCAATTATCGATTCATATTTTTCGAATGTTCCTTTCTATGATGTAGTAAAAATTGGCGGTCTACTATATTTAACAGAATATTTGGGAAGTCTCTGGATTATCAATATTGCTTCTCCACTCGAACCTCTTCTCCTCAGTACTTGTTCCACTTACAATAGAACACATGGTTTGTTTGTATCTGGAGACTATGCATATGTTGCAGAAGCTGAAAGAGGTATGCACATAATAGATGTAAGTAATGTTTTTTCTCCTGAAATAGTCAGTACTTATATTGTTTATCCATCTAACTTTCCCACTACACCTACAACCCCTACAACCCCTACTTCTCCAACAAATACTTTCACTATAGGTGGGGATGGATATTGGGTTAGAAATCTGATGTTTGCTCTGGCAGGAGCTTCTATTCTAACTCTAACAATTGTTATCACCAATAGAATAAATTGGAGAAAAATCAGCTAGTTAGTGTCAGGATTTACTTATTGATTCTAGAGTTTCCTAGAAACAATATACTCCTATTAGTATTCAAGCTTGTTTTTTGAAATTAGACAAATCTTTAACAGCTTCAACTAGTTTCTTCTCAGCAGCTTCTAAGGCTTTTTCTCCTTTTTCTTTTGATATACCTTCTAAAGATCCAGCAATACCAGTTGAAGTAAATTGATCTGTTCGTGAGGATAGATAAAGTCCGCCAATTTCTCTTCCCCATTTCTCAGCTGAGGTTAATCCTTCAAATCTTTCTGGCTTAACTAAATCTGGTCTAGCAGCCCAAATTGTAGAAGTTTCCACCGCATCAGCATGTACCGCACTAGGTATTCCAAAAACTGACTGGATCAATTCTTCATCTTGCCACCATTCAAAAAGTAAACAAACCATATCATGTATATCATTATACTCAGAGATAGCTAGCATAATTGAAGCTGAGTTACCTCCATGTCCATTAACTACAATGATCTTATCAAAACCATGGTAATGAATTGAATGAATTACTTCTTTGATGACACTTTTGAAAGTGTCTGGAGATAACCACAGTGTTCCTGCGAACTCTCTATGATGAGAAGCAACACCAACTGATATTGTAGGTAAACAATAAGCTAAGTCAGAATTCTTTGAAGCTTCCCTGGCAACATGTTGTGCAATAAGAAAATCGGTTCCTAATGGATTTTGAGGACCATGCTGCTCTGTACTCCCAACTGGAAGAAGAAAGACTGTTTTTTCTTTATCAAGTTTTTCGATGTCAGTCCATGAATTCTCGTGAAGCAAGTATTTTTTTGAGTTCATAAAAAACATCAAGAGATAGATTATATATCTGTTATTGCTTATTTCAAGTATTGTGCAAAGTAATTCAACATTATTTCTGGCTTTTCTCCAAAGTAATTGTACATATCAAATCTATGCATAGGTTGTTCTTCTTCTACAAATAGAATTTTTTTAGGTTCAGGAGATTTATCATAGAATAGTTGTATATCTTCTAAAGAAGCCCATTTATCGGTTTTTGCTTGAACAAAGAATACAGGACATGTAATTGAATGACAATACTCCAGAGGAGATTGTTCACTAAACCACTTTCCACTCCATATTCGACTGATTAAAGTGACTATTGGAACTACAAAAAACGCACTAACAGCGGTGTAAAGATCCTTAACAAGATTCCAGATAAAATGATTGGCCGCAACAGGTTGTAAAGCTAGCATGCATTTGATATCTTGAAAAATCTCAGGTTTATTATCCATAGCAATAATTGTAGCATTGGCTCCTGTACACATACTGAAGAAAGCTTTCTTCTTACTTTCCAATTCTGGTTTTGATTTGATAAATTCCATTACAGCTAGAACATCTTTGTACTCATCTAACCCAACATATACTTTGCCAGATTTACTTTTTCCACTTTCACCATGATTTCGAAGATCAAAGAATATCACAGAGTATCCCGCAGCGTAAAGCTGTTTTACTGTGGGAAGAAACTTGACTTCTACATTAGTGATTTTTGCTAATCCTTGATTGTTGGGATCAAATCCTACTCTGCTAAAATATCCTGGATGAACCATAATGACTAAATTTTCTGACCTAGCTGGAATGTACCATCCTTTAAGGGTAATATCATCTTCAGTTGTAAATTCTATGTCATCATATTCCATTCCATAATCTTTTGGAGATTCAGTCACTGGATGATGCATTGGATAGATGAGAGAATATGAGAAATAAATTGAAATCAGTATTATAATGAAATCTATAACACCTAGTACTAGGAAGACTATAGCAATTGCATGCATAAATACTCAACTTTAAACTTATTTTGAGTTGTGAATAAAATTCGTGTATAAAAACAATACTGATAGGAATTACCAAGCAAAGAGATAGAAAAGCTTAAAATAAAATGTGAATGAAACAAATTTGGTTAAGACCGGGTAGTCAAGCTTGGTATGATACATGCTTGGGGTGCATGTGATCGCGAGTTCAAATCTCGCCTCGGTCACCATTTCTTAATTTCTTATTACTTTCTAAAAATGAATCTTCTCTTTTGGTTCAATCTTCTTATCGATACAAGCAATGCAATACACATCATTATCACAAATGGAAAAGCCATATTTGTTTCACCAGGAGGAGATAGATACTCTTCTCTCTCATTCTCTAATTCACTCCATTTCTCACTTGCTATTGAAATTAGTCCATAGAGACATGATTCGCATGTTACTGAATCTTCTCCTCTCTTCTCGATAAATCCTTCCTCATTCAACAAGAAATCTGTTGTTGCATTTTTAATCTCTGAGGCTACATTATGAAGTTTCATTAAATCTGAAATGAGATTGAAGAAAACTTGATTTCTAATATTCACTTCGTTATCTGATGAGTTATTTTCATGTATTAACCAGTTCTCATCAATATAGTAATTGATAATTCGTTGATGAATGTTGTAACTACTTCCTAGAAAAGTAAAGTAATGGTCGTCAATTTTCTCTATTCGGGAAAGACTTGCTGCTAGGAAGGTCATATCTTGAGCAGTAGGAGCATTAATACTAGTGTTTGTTACTAAATCAAACTCATGATAGTAAGAACTTGATGTTTGGTTATAGAAATTAGAGTATATAGAATCCAATACTGATTGGATAACTGCAGGAATATATATCTCTCCTGCCAATATTGAATCCCCAGTTAGTAGCATGTGAGTTGAGATTACCCAAAGGAAAATTGACTGATCCAGCAAGAAGCTTGAATTACTTGAAGGATCTAAAATCATTTCTCTTTCTTCCGAGTAGAATAGATCCATTGCATGCAGGAGATTAATCTCTATGTTATAGGAATTTAGAGCATGATCTGTATACCTATTAGTGTAGTAAC
>JAEOTK010000388.1 GCA_016839875.1 Candidatus Heimdallarchaeota archaeon | reverse complement strand
ATAAAATAACCTCAAGCAGATGATTTCATGGTATTTATTAAACTTAAGCATTCAATGAGAAAAACAAAGAGGAAACGCAACAAAAAACTTTTAATGGAAAGGAGAACAAAAAAGATAGAACAATACTGCCCAGATAGCTTAGCAGGGAGAGCGCTGGACTGAAGATCCAGTTGTCGCGAGTTCAAGTCTCGCTCTGGGCTCCATATTCTCTTTCTAAATTAATATTGATGATACGAAACTATCCGTTAGTTATTTCCAGAACTGCCACCATTTTTTCTCTCTGCTTTTGTCCTTTTTTGCAACAGTGGTTCTAAGTTCTATTACTCCATCTTTTATTCCTAGTTTGAAAACCATATCACGAAATCCTTCTGGCTCATTCTCTTCTTCAATTACATAAACCAAAGGGGCAAAACTTCTTTCCGCTTCAAGTTTTCTTGATATTCTACCAGCTTCATATTTCTCTTTAATTTGGCTATCTTTTCCTATCCAGATGTAAATATCCTTTTGAGCATCTAGTAGAAACGCGTCGTCTGATTTGAAATATTGATATCCTATTGGTAAATCTATAATATCAATCTCTCCCTTCTCATCTTCCTTTAATTGAAGTAATCGTAAATCTTTCTGAATTTGTTTTTCAAAATGCTTAAGAAAACCTGGCGTGTCTCCTTCAACAATTTCAAAATCGATAACTTCTTTAAATTTAGCTGGTTCCTCACCTTCTAAAATTGTTTTTATTTTCAAATCTTGATTCTTTTCCTCTAAAATTCTAGCCATCCATGCACCAACAGCTTTGTCATCCGCATAGGATTTTGATCCTAACCATATCCACATCTCTGTGTTAGTTTCAACAATATACACATCACCATTAAGAAATTTATAAGGTTCATCGAGAGGTTGTAAATCTTTTTTCGAAACATGATATACTTTCATAACAGTATTTGAACATATGAAGAATATAATTGTTTACATTAAAACTCTCGGAATTGCTTACTTCGTTATCTACTCCTCTAATTAGCTTAATAAGTGCGTGAACTTGTTTTGAAACATGCGAATACTTGGTAATTGTGGGCAGTGTGGAAAACCAATCGGAGAGTCGAAAAAGACTTGTGGAGCAACTTATGCTGTCTGTCGAAGATGTAAAGTTCTTCTCCATCCTCACTGTTTAGGAGAACACAGATTAATGCATAATAGCCAGGATTACTATTTGAAGCATACAAATAAACAAGAAAATCTGTCTCCAATATCAAAATTAATTTCTAAAATTCGCAATAAATTTTCAACTTCTAATATATCGGAGTAGAAAAAATAAGCCTTTTAACTAACTTATAATTAATTCTTAATATGGAATACAAACGTCTTGGTACCACAGGAATTAAGATAGCTCCAATAGTTCTTGGAACCATGCAATTTGGGTGGAGAATTGAAGAAGAAGAATCATTCAAAGTAATGGATAAAGCTATAGAGCTAGGAATAAATTGTTTTGATACAGCAGATGTCTATTCATATTGGTCAGATAATAGCTATGCTGGTAAAACAGAAGAAATCATTGGTAGATGGTTGAAGGATAGAGGGACTAGAGATAATCTGATTCTCGCAACAAAGCTTAGAGGTGTTATGAGTGAAGATATTAATGATCGAGGTTTATCAAGAAGGCATGTACATCAAGCAATTGCTGCAAGTCTAAGAAGACTTCAAACAAATTGGATAGATCTTTATCAAATTCATAGTTTTGATAACGATGTACCAATTGAAGAAACTCTTCATGCATTAAATTTGCTTGTTGAAGATGGAGTTGTAAATTATATCGGTGCTTCAAATGTTCATCCTTGGATGTTAGTTGAATCTTTCTGGGTTAGTAAGATTAATGGATATGTTAGATTTGAAACAGTTCAGCCCCCCTATAGTTTAGTGAGAAGATTACTAGTCGAACATCAGATGGAACACGTTATAAAGAAATATGGATTAGGAGTGATCCCCTACAGTCCATTAGCTGGTGGTTTTCTGACAGAACGTTATTCAAGAGAGGGACCATTACCTGATACTCCTAGAAGTGAGGGTGCTCAAAAACGATACTTCACTGAAAAACGATGGGAAATACATGATGCTGTTAGAGAATTAGCGGTTAGTAAAGATGTTAAGATGACACAAATAGCACTAGCGTGGATGCTCACAAGGGAATTTGTCACTGCCCCAATTATTGGAGCAAACAGTGTAGAACAATTAGAAGAAAATGTTGGTGCACTCGAAGTCAAACTTGATGCTGATGAAATCAAAAGATTAGATGAAGTATCAGATTGGGTAAATGAATATGAAGCAATAAGATAGAACTAAGGTAGAGAATCTATGAAGAAGAAACTAGGTATAATTGGTCTGGGATATATAGGTCAAACAATAATTGATGCAATTAAAGAAGAAAGATTAAATGTAGAAATTCAGGCTGTATATGATATAGAAAAGGAGAAAATGCAGAAAATCAAAGCAGAATTCCCCTCAACTAGACTAATGTCATATGCAACTGATTTTCAAGATTGCGACATTGTTGTTGAATGTGCAACGCAACAAGTAGTAGAAGAGTTATTTGAAGAAATTGTAAAGAGTGGAAAATATTTCATTCCCATGAGTATTGGTGCTTTTATTTCTCTTCCCAATCTCTATATCAAATATTCAGAATTAGATGAAGATAAGAAAAGTAAGATTCTTCTCCCTTCTGGTGCAATAGGAGGTTTTGATTGTATTGACACTATTAATCTAGAAGAGGTTAAATCTGCAAAATTGGTAACAAGAAAACCTAATAGAGTCTTTAGCAAACAAGAGTATATTGTTTCCAATAATATAGAGTTAAATGATGATTCTCCTACAACTATTTTTGAGGGAAATGCCAGACTAGCTGCTTCATCATTTCCAAGAAGCATAAATGTTGCAGCACGACTAGCTCTCTCAACATTAGGACCTGAAAATACACTTGTTGAAATAATCGCAGATCCTACTGTTTCACAGAACATACACATGATCATGATTGAATCAACGGTTGGAACATATTCATTTACATTTGAAAATAATCCATCTCCAACAAATCCAAAAACAAGCTGGCTTGCTGCATTATCTGCGATTTACGT
>JAEOTK010000008.1 GCA_016839875.1 Candidatus Heimdallarchaeota archaeon | reverse complement strand
GAAGGATACATTACACGAAACAACGTTGTAGGTGTCAAATTCTTTTGTTTTATTGCCGTTTAGTAATTCCAAAGCTCTACCTACATCATATGGATGAACTATTGAAATTTCATGATTTGGTTTTCCAACGATTGGCATAAGATTGATCTTGATAAGCTTCCCAATTACTGGATATGTATGTCTATCTCCTTTCCCTAAAATCATTGGTAATCTAACTATCCCTCCTTGAATTCCAGTTTCATCACATTTTTCTTTGATAATTTGCTCTGCTTCAAGTTTAGATTGTGAATAAGAACCCCAAGGTTTTACTCTGTGGTTCTCATTAACAGGAGATTCTAAGAGCTTACCATATACACCAGTAGTACTTGTGTAATTGAAATATTTTATATCAGAATTTGTTGCAGCATCTAAAAGATTCTGAGTTCCATCTCTATTGATTGGCAGATAATCAGATCTCCGTGCACTTCTATGAACAGCTGCAGCTGTATGCCAGATACTATCAATTCCATTATTATCAATGATTTCTTTCATTCGTTCTTTATCTGTAATATCACCAATGACATATTCAACAGCCGGCAAGGGTTCTTCAGGCATCTTTCTTACAAGAGCTTTGACATCATCATATTCTTTGGATATAAGGTACTTTAGGACACCACTACCTGTACATCCGGTTGCTCCTGTAACTAGAATCCTCGCCATACAGAACCTATAGAATATGAGTAGTTCAAAAACCTTATTCTAGTTTCTTTGTATATTTCGAAAGATTGGAGAAGATTTATTAAGTAAATGCACGAAAAATAGCTATTAAAACGTGAGGAAATCAAGTTGAATTATAAACGTCAAACATTATTCTTAGTATATCTTTTCGCTATATTGTTTTTAGTACAGTCAAATTCTAACTACTATTCAACATCTAAAATAGAAATACAAGATAACGAAAAGCTCAATTCCGTAACACTTCGAATTTTGACGAGATATGATACAACTATTGCTTCTACAATTCGATCTGGATTTCTAGCATCACAAATTGCTTCGGATAGAAATATCACAGATGTTCAATTCCTTTCTACTTCTACTGATGAGGGGTGGAAAACACTAGTTGAAAATCCGAGTATGGGAGTAGATCTTTTATGGGGAGGTGATTCTTCCTTAATGAATAAAATGGATGACTGGAATTTAATTAAACACATTGATAATACAACTTTGATCAATCTCATCAATATGAGTGTTCCAGATTCCATTGCGAGTACTGAATTAAAGTCTTTTAACACATCTGGTAATATAATCTGGCTAGCAGATACTATCTCTTCTTATGGATTTACTGTCAATCATATTGCCCTGTACAATTTTGGTCTTCCAGAACCAAATACATGGGAAGATCTAGCGTCTCCAGCATTTTATACTAATCCAACAACTCATGCAATAAGTATGACTGATGCACCTTTATCAGGTTATAATACTAAAATCTACCAAATCATTCTTCAAACATTTGGATGGGAAGAGGGCTGGTCGATCTTAACAAGAATGGCTGGTAATGCAGGATTTTATCCAGGTTCAGTAGCGGCTAGAGCTGCGGTTGTATCTGAGGAAGTAGCTGTAGCTTTGACTGTAGATCACTATGGTATTATTGCTCGAAGGGAGCATCCTCATTGTGAGTTTATAGCTCCAGAAGGACAATCAGTAATCATACCATCTCTAATTGCTATAGCAAAGAATGTAGACAATCAAGAAGCAGCTGAAGCTTTTATTGAGTATATAGTATCACCTGAAGGTCAGAATGAATGGATGCAAGAAGGACTAGATCGTCTTCCAGTAAACGAAGATGCATTTCAAACTACATATGGTCAAACAAGGATGGATCTGTATTCCCTTTATAATGATACACTAGATAACATTGGTATTGTTTTTAACAACAGCTTAGCAAAAGCCAATTTAGCTACAACAATGTATTACTTTCACAACACAATAACAGAAAAACATGATATATTAAGGCTAACCTGGGATAAGATGATAAGCGCACTTGAGGATAGTTCTTATAATATGAGCTATTTCAGTGATTTAACTGATAGGTTGGGAGAAACATGTATGACAGCACAAGAATCAATCGACTGGAATGAACAATATCAAACAGATATCAATTTTGCATCAGCAAAAGATACGGAATGGAAAAACTTCGCTCAAGATAAGTATATTACCATCTACTGGGATTTAATGGGGTACATTGATGATATTTATGAAGACAATGATGCTTTTGCAAATGCTACTATTATTGCAGATGAAGGATTTTTCAACTTGTATTATAAAGATGTAGATTATTATAACATAACCCTAGAAAATGGATATACATACAATTTCACAGTAGACTTTAATCAAGTTATCATCGATTTGAACATGTATCTTCTACCTCATAATTATAGTGGGAATATTGAAGATATACTAGCAGAGAGTAGCACAATAATATCACCAGAAAATATTATTTACATACCTGAAGAAACAGGAGAATACATACTCCTTATAGAACATTATACAATAGATCCTGAGGAAGTAATAACACCTGCAAACTACACTCTCACTATTGAAAAAACAGTAACTATCCCAGAAAATACGAAGAATATTGCATTTATGTTCTATCCTTTTGTTTTGATGGTAATTATTCTATTCAGTAAAAAAAAGAGACATAAAAAGTGAAGTCTCTTTCATTTACAGTCAAAACGATTCAGTTCTAAATACAATATCTTTCACATGAGTATTACTATATATATTCTATAATCAAGTGATGATCGAATGCCAAAAAAAGTAGTTATTATAGGTGGTGTAGCTGGTGGAGCTTCTACAGCAGCAAGATTAAGACGATTAGATGAATTTGCAGAAGACTTTTTAAGCTGACTGGTGGAAAATTCTATTAATTCATGAGGAATGAACAAATTGTCATTTAAGCGAAAGTCAGTTACAGTCATCTCTTTAATTTCGATATTACTATTATCTCAATTAAATTTAAATTATTTATCAACAGCTAAAATCGATAGCTCAGATGATGAACATCTTAATGGTATAACTCTTCGAATAGTTACTAGAAATAATATTGCTACCAACATTGCTTTTAGATCAGCATTTCTAGCTTCACAAATAGCCATAGATCGGAATATATCATATATAGAATTTCACCATGTAACAACAGATGAAGGTTGGAAAAATATATTACAAAATCCATCAAACGGAATAGATCTAGCTTGGGGAGTAGACCCCTCTCTATTTGAAAAATTAGAAAATTGGGGAGTGCTTAAACCCATAGACAATGTTACTCTTCAAAATTACATTGATGCTAGAATACCAGATACTATTTCGGTACATGAGATGAAACAAAAAGATACTTCAGGAGATATAATCTGGGTGGGAACTGCTCTTTCTTCTTATGGTTTCACAGTAAATCATGGTTTCTTATCTGATCACGGTCTTCCTGTACCTAGCACTTGGGAAGAACTAGCAAGCCCAGTTTATTGTCTCAGTTCTAGTGTATCTGCAATAAGTGTAGCTGATTCAATTCTATCAATTCCAGATACAAAAATTTACCAAATAATCTTACAGCTCTTTGGATGGGAAAATGGATGGGATATTCTAACAAGAATTGGGGGGAATGTAGGGATCTATCCTTATGCAGGAAATACTAGAACCGCAGTTGTAAGTGAAGAAGTAGGAATTGGGACGACATCTGATTCTTCTGGTATATTGGCTCAAATAGAGAATCCCTTGTGCGAGTATATTAGTCCGCATGGACAATCGGTAATTATACCAATGCCAATTGCACTCGGAATTAATGTTGATAATCAAAATGCAGCAGAAGGTTTCATAGAATATGTTCTTTCATCAGAAGGGCAGTCAAATTGGCTGCTGGAAAATGTAAACAGGCTGCCTATACGTGAAGACACCTTTCAAACCACATTAGGACAATCAAGAACAGATATCTATTCAATTTATAATGAGACTCTTGATAATTTAGGGAGTGATTTCAGTCATACTCTTGCATCTGCTAACTATGCAACTACAATGAATTACTTCCATCAAACTCTTGTTGAAGCTCATCCTTTGTTAAAATTAGTTTGGAATATTCTTGCTTCACGATTTAAATTTGGACTAATAAACGCTACATACTTCACTCAATTAGTTGATTTACTAGCTGAAGTTAACATGACCTTACAGCAATCTATCGATTGGAATGAGCAATTTGAAACGGATTTTGAATTCAGATCACAAAAGATTTCGGAATGGAAATCTTTCGCTCTATTCAAATATAATTCAATCCTCTATGAGTTACAAGGTTATCCTTCAACAAGTGAATTTGAGAAACCGTTGCTTCTATTAATCCCATTTTCATTTGTGTTGGCTGCATTAGTATACAAAAGAAGAAAACGAAAAGGAAATTCTACTGAATGTTATTGTCGAAACCATTAAGTTTTAAGTTCATATTTCTTTTTGTTGATATTATCTTACAAAATTAACTAATCGTGGTGGAAGAATGTCAAGGAAGATTGTAATTATTGGAGGAGTAGCTGGAGGTGCCTCTGCAGCTGCAAGGTTAAGAAGGCTAGATGAATTTGCGGAAATCATAATGCTTGAAAGAGGTTCCTATGTTTCTTTTGCGAATTGTGGATTACCTTACTATATTGGCAATGTAATTAAAGAAAAAAGCAAATTAGAAGTAGTTGGACCAGATATATTCCTCAATCGTTTTAACATAGATGTAAGATTAAGTAATGAAGCTCAATCAATAAACAGAGAAGAAAAAACAATTCAAGTTAAAGATTTAATTAAAGATGAAATTTACTCACTAAATTATGATATTCTAGTTCTTTCACCAGGAGCAGAACCGATAAAACCACCTT
>JAEOTK010000387.1 GCA_016839875.1 Candidatus Heimdallarchaeota archaeon | reverse complement strand
GTGCTTCTCTGGTCGCCTACTCTCATAGCCCCTACCGATCATAGCCTAAGTTATCCTTTTCATCACTTACTATCTAATCGGCCGCGGCCTCATCCTATGGCAATCCGAAGACCCTTTGGGTATTGGCCCCTTCCAGGATTCCATACCTATCGGGGATTAGTCTCAGTTTCCCGAGGTTGTCCCCGTCCATAGGGCAGATTGGCGACGTGTTACTGAGCCTTTCGCCATGCCTCCGAAGAGACATTAGACTCGCATGTCTATTGCAAATCTGATAGCACCTAGGTCCGGCATGATCAACCGGCTTCCTATGATTATGTTTGTACGACCTATTGACTTAATATTTACAGAATTAACTTTATTCGCGCACATACACGTACTAAAGCTTTGTACACAAAAATTGTTCTTTAATCT
This sequence comes from Candidatus Heimdallarchaeota archaeon, assembly GCA_016839875.1. The sequence goes on along the minus strand of JAEOTK010000387.1, from coordinate 5,328 downwards.
CTTATTCTTCTGTAGTTTCTACAGTTTCTCGGAGTTCTTGTTTTCCTTGGAGGTGAGTCTGCATATGAAACAGCAACTTTCTATGTTTTGGCAAGCTTTTTTAAGTTATCGTTAATCGGCTTTTTTGCAAAGCCTGCAATTAATGACAGTTATAAATTCCTACTAATATATGTATTGCTTTTTCGCTTTTATTAATTGCGTTCGAAGAGGTTTTTGCCCCTATTCTATAAAAAAACGAACTAAGTGTAAAAGGCAGCCATATACTGGCTGCCCCAAAGACATGGCTTACATCCACTCAGATTTCAAATTGAAATCTCGTGGCAATATACTTAGATTGACTTAGATATATATACTTTGCTCTTTTTGAAATCATCTAAAATCGAGTTTTAGTAGGGTTTACAATAGCTCTAGCCCCTGAAAACGAAAAAACACTTTCAGTGAGCTGTCAGTTATTTTCCTTTACGATTAAGTATTCTTCTTTTGATAAATTATAAACCCGAGATGTGAAATGCATGATGAAACTTAGGTATGATCCAGACCCAAGCGATGATGATGTTCTCCCACCTGCATGGTGTCCTTAAACATCCTCATATTCTTTTCTTTTTCTTTTTCTTTTTATTTTTTCAGCGAAGATATTTTATAGTCTTTTCTCTATCTAATCTTAAATATTAGTTAAAAAGTAGTCACAGTTTGAGGAAAGGTTTCAGTGGGGAAACAACATGCTAGATATTGAAGATCTTCAAAAAATAAAAGAGAAACTATTCGAGAATAAAGACACCCTCAAAACAGAATCTGATTTCTATGATTATCTCACTGATTTAGAACTGATATGTGCTAATGAAAGATCATCAAAATTATCTAATCTAATTCTAATTCTAATGGCAAAATCGAACATTATTGCTAATGAAGACTTACTCTTTCGACTATATTGGTTATATTTCCGTCAAACATATTTTCTAGTTAGCAATATAGAAAAAACACGAAAAATTCTTGAGGGAATGAAAAAAATATCATTAAAAGGTAGGAATATAGAGTTCATAGCTATTGTTTATGCTGCAGAATCACTTATTGAGCAATTGTTTGGGAATAAACAGAGTGCAAAAAATAAAATTACAAAAGCAATGGAAACAATAGAAAATCTTCAAGACAAATATTCTGATACTTTTATTAGAATACTCTACATACACACATTATTTACTGCACCTTCTAAGTCACCGTATTCTGAAACTTTGAAGAACTTTGAAAAATGCTATTCATACTATTCTAAGAGTAACAATTCTTTTGGTCTAATTCTGGTAATTTATCAGCTTCTTAGATTCTATATCCTTTCAAATCAAGAAGAAAGAATTGAAAAACTAACTTATGAGATATTTCAAATTGAGAAGTTCCACAATAAGCTTCTAGACACACACTACGTTTCATTGAATTGGTATTTTGGAGTAATTTCAATTAAATATGATTTAGAGGAAGCAATTAGATACCTCATGAGCGCATACAATAAGATAAAAGAAAATAATTTACAAAAAGAATTATTGTATGAATTTACAGACATAATCAAACTCTTGAGTCGCTGTTTTGCTTTATCAGGTGAATATCAAAAATCGTACAATCTTTTAGTCGAATTGACTAATTTCATGAAAACTAATGAAGTTAGAAAAAACTTCATTGAAAGAAATATAAAGAGAATACATTTTAGTTCTTATAACACATTACTGTTTATCTTTGCGCAACTTGAATTAGATATCACTTCATTAAAGGATGATAAACTGAAAGACATCTATGACAATACTAGAGAGCTTCTAGTTGAATCAAAACTAGTTAAGCACATGTTACTAGAGACTTCATTAGACGATGAAGAAATTGAAGAGATAATAACTGATGGTACAGATGAAGAAATTTATTTGGTTCTACACCATTTACTCAGAACAAGTGAACCTTATACAACTTCAGAAGAGGCTTTGAACAAGATCCAAGCAATACGAGACTATGTCTCCGATCCATTATATGTAGATATATCCTTGGGAAAAATATATCTAGCAATGGGAAAATATGAAGAATTTTCAAAAATCACGGAAAAGATTCAACTGAAACTAGAATCCACTAGAACACCAATTCTCAAATTATGGATTGAGGTTTTTAGTCTTATTCAGAAACATATTCTAAATCCTAATGACAAAAAGATACTTTCAGAACTCAATAAACTCGAATTATACTGTGTTAAAAACAATTTACGAAAAATGGAAAAAGAAATTAAACTATACAAAAACCTAATCTTATCAAGCCATGCTATAGAGGAATCAAAAAAGAGATTTCAACAATCCGCATTTCTTGATGTTTTTAATGAACAATCAAAGAATCTTGTTGTTGAATATTTGGAAACCAAAGACATAGAATGAAATATTAAAAAATAAAGAAATATCTCATTAAAGCATTGAAGATAAGCATCTTTCACTTTAACATTTTATTAAAGGTAAGGTTTTTATCCTTTTAATACAACATCAAGAAGAGTAGTCATGAAATCGCTATGGCACAGAATTAAAACAGGTCCAAACCCTCCTGAGGAAATATATGCAATTATTGAAAATCCCAAGTATAGTAGAAATAAAATTGAATTAGGAAAAGATGGTGTTTTTTATTTAGATAGAGTCTTACACTCAGCAGTTGTCATGCCATCCGATTATGGACTTATTCCTCGAACATATTTTGAAGATGGGGATGCAATTGACGTTATAGTTCTTATATCTGAACCAACGTTTCCAGGCTGTGTAGTAACAGCTAGACCGATAGGTGTTCTTAGGATGAAGGATGAGAAAGGTCCTGATGATAAAATTCTTGCTGTAGCTTCTAAAGATCCTTTCTTCCATGGAGTATACAGTCTTGAAGATGTTTATCCTCACACCCTAGAAGAAATCGCCGAATTCTTCAAAACATACAAAGGATTGGAATATGGAAAGAAAGTAGAGGTAATTGGTTGGGATTCCAAAGAGGAAGCTTTCAAATGCATAACTCACGCAATGAGACTATATGAGGAACTCTTTAAGGAAGAATGAGGAAGATTTTTTGTCTCGAATTTAATTGTCAAAACATAATATTCTTAAGACTATTTTCTTTGAGCTTTAATTGTAATTAAACTACATTATTGGAGAAGACTAAATAATGACTACTGAACAATGTTTAGATCACGATTGCTTAAAAGAAGAAGATAAAGAAAAACTTCGAGCTCTAAATAATCCTAAAGTTGTTAGGATAATAGATGAATTTCTTACTCTTTGTAAACCAGCAAAGGCAAGAGTTATTGATGATACACCTGAAGACTTAGAATACATTCGTCAGTTGTCCATAGAGAATGGGGAAGAGATTAAACTTGCCATAGATGGACACACAGTTCATTTTGATGGATATCATGACCAAGCTAGAGATAAAGATCATACTTGTCTACTTGTACCGAAAGGAGAGCAAGATAATTATGGAAAACACATCAATACAATTGATAGAGAAGAAGGACTTTCAGAAATACTCGAAATCATGGACGGAAGCATGAAAGGTAAAACAGCACTTATACGTTTTTACTGTTTAGGTCCAAATAATTCCGAATTCTCAATACCCGCTTTACAGATAACAGATTCAGCCTATGTTTCACATTCGGAAGATATTTTGTATCGACAAGGATATCAAGAATTCAAGAGTCTTCAAGGATCAGAAGAATTCTTCTATTTTATTCATTCTGCTGGGGAATTAACAGATAAGAATGTTACAAAAAACATCGATAAAAGAAGAATCTACATAGATCTTCAAGATAACAAAGTACTTACAGTTAACAATCAATATGCAGGAAATTCTTTGGGTTTAAAGAAACTCGCACTCCGCTTAGCTATAAATAAAGCGATAGGTGAGGATTGGCTTACAGAACACATGTTTATATCAGCTGTATATCCTCTAGATGGAAGTAGAAAAACATACTTCTTAGGCGCATTTCCTTCAGCTTGTGGTAAAACTTCAACTGCAATGGTTCCAGGAAACACAATAGTTGGAGATGATATTGCATACCTCAGAATTAATGAAGAAGGAGAAGTAAAGGCAGTAAATATCGAAAATGGTATATTTGGTATAATAAAAGATGTAAGCCCAGATGACGATCCTGTTATCTATAAAACACTTCATACACAAAACGAAACTATCTTCTCTAATGTTTTGGTCTCTGATGGGAAACCCTTTTGGGTAGGAATGGGAGACCAAGTTCAAATTCCAGATCGTGGAATCAACTGGACTTCATCTATGCTAGGTGAATGGCATGCTGGTTTCTGCTGTGATGAACAAGGAAATGAATTAAAATTCTCACATGCAAACGCTCGTTATACATTGAAGTTAGAAGAGTTAGAAAATGTTGATGAAGCTCTTCAAGATCCAAAAGGAATTGTAGCTTCTGGTATAATCTATGGTGGAAGAGACAGTGATACCTCTGTACCAGTATATGAATCATTCAGCTGGAATCATGGAGTGTTTGTTGGGGCCGCAATTGAATCTGAAACTACAGCAGCAACTCTAGGAAGAGCAGGTATTAGAAAACATCAACCTATGGCTAATCTAGATTTTATAGTAGTTCCTCTAGGAAAGTACCTTAGAGCTCATTTCGATTTTGGTAAAAGAATAGCTGAAGATAAAGTACCTTTGATTTTCTCCACAAACTATTTCCTCAAAGATGAAAGAGGAAAATACTATGATGCAATATTAGATAAGAAAATATGGCTTATCTGGGCAGAAGGTAGAGTGCATGGAGATTATGAAGCTATCGAAACTCCACTAGGTTACATTCCTAAATATGAAGATCTAGCTAAGATATTCAAAGAATCATTTGATCAGGAATATAAGAGAGAGAGATATGAAGCTGAATTCTCAATAAGAATTGAAAAGTTCCTGAAGAAGTTTGAAAGAATAGAAAACATCTATCTTGAAGAAAAAGATATACCAAAGGAACTTTATGATGAGCTAGAAGAACAACGTAAAAGATTACTAGCAGCAAGAGATAAATTTGGAAAGGATGTTATATCTCCATTTGAGTTCTAACAGAAGAAAAGCCTATTTGAAGAATTGTGGGGAATATATAAGATAGATTAGTATAGATACTGATTAATTTGACTTTAAGCTATGTTAAAGAAGATAAAGAAGAAGGTAAAGGGATTAACAAATTCGCTTTACTAAATAGTATCATTGGAATACCAACTCTTATCTTTCTCATAATCTTAATAGCAAAAGGATTTTTAGCTGAGTTTATAGTTATAGGATATTGTTCTTTAGCAATTCTTACTCTTGGTATCTCTTATTCTATCT
>JAEOTK010000386.1 GCA_016839875.1 Candidatus Heimdallarchaeota archaeon | reverse complement strand
TTACGTCCAGAAACTTCCTATAGCTATCCAACTAGAACAATCTATCAGAAATATCTTAGTATCAGTTCATTATTCTATATTCTTCTGATAAGTTTCATAACATTTGGTTTTATTATGAATTTAATTCATAGTATAAAGAATTCAAATAGATCAAAGTTCAAAGCTACAATTGTATTCTTTACTATAATGACTTTGATCTCTCCAGCTGTAACTCCTTGGGGAGACGGTGAATTTTTGATGCCTGCAGGAGTAGATATTATAATGTTCTTAAGCTACGTTTTCTATGAAGTAGCATATTCTAAAGCTAGATATGATGCAGGGATATCTACTTCCAAAAAACAAATCTCTTTCGCTACTTGGTTTTTCTATATATCTATTCTCATAATGTTTGCATTATTCATTATCATGATTATACAATGGTTGCTTAAGAGAAAGAAATCAAAAAGTACTGAAGTGCAAAATGAATTAGCAAAATAACAGGTTTTTTTAACATAAAGTTAATTAACCTTTTCTTTTTTTATGCAATTACGACAGATGTAATTCTGAGAGCTAGCCTGTATGTTCAATAATAGTAGTAACCAAAAAGCTGTTCCTATCATTCTATTTAGGACTCTAATTGGTTTCAATACTAGATTGATCAGATATATGATGCCTCTTTTTCTAATTTTCCTAGATTGGAATGAGTATTTTTATGGGATGCTCTTCTCTGTAGCTGGTTATCTGGCAACTGGTACAATCATTGGCTTAGGTTACATAACAGATGTAAAGAAACGAAAGTATACTATGATAGTTGGAATAGGTATATCAGCAATATCCATGCTTCTCTTCTATTTTGCAGGAATGTCTGAAATAAAGTGGTGGATGATTGCAGCATATGCATTATTTGGTGTTTCAGGACAACTTGTACAGATATCACTTACTACTTTGTTAGCAGATGTTACCCCAACTAAAAAAGAGAAAACAAAATTCTTTGGCTTTATGGCTTTCTTTTGGAATATGACTGGTGTTATTGCTCCTTTACTCGGAGGAGGATTGTTAATCTTATTCAATGTATTCCAATCACAGAAATCCTCCTATCTAACTTTAGTTCTTGTAGTTGCAGTATTTCTTTTTATCACAATGCTTCTTGCATTCAAGTTCCCAATTCCAGAAACAACAAAAGAAAAAGCAAGCGAAATATCTGAAGGTGAAGAATGGAAATCTTATGAGAATAAAAGTAAAAAACCTATTAGAATCCAACTTGGAGCATTTTTTGCTTGTGAAGTTATTTTTGGTCTAACTTCAGGAATAGCTGTTCCTTTTATTCAGTATTATTTAATTAATCATTTTCAAACGAGTGATATCATTTGGAGTGTTATTTTAGCTGCATCTAATGTTGGAATAGCAGTGGGTAGTTTAACTATGGTGAGATTAAGTGAGAGATTTGGTAACGAAAAAACTTTAGTTTTCTTCCATTTCATAGTACCAGTAATAGCATTGGGAATATCTTTGGGAACAAGTCTCTGGGTTGTATCTATCTTCTTCACATTAAGAAGCACAGCTGCTAATATGTCAAGACCTGCATGGAATTCCTTTTTCTTTGGATGGTTACCACCAAAATACAGGGGAACTTCTACAGGATTTGTAGGAGCTGGTAGGAGGTTAGCTCGTTCTCTTGGAACTCAAGCAGGATCATTTATTTTTGCAGCATTGGGTGTTTGGACGTTTCCTATTGCTACTTTAGGATATCCTTTAGCAATAATCATTCCAGTAATAGTTCAGAAATTTCTGAAGAACAAAGTTGAACAAGAAGAGGATACACCATTAGTAACTGCTGATGGAGAACGGTTGTAATAGAAATTGCTCTGCAATTTTTCAAAATTCAGTAAACTTTTTGTATTAAGATAATTTTTGATGCATATGTCAAAACTCTTTGAATCTTTTACAATTGGTGATTTAGTTTTAAAGAATAGATTTGTAAGATCTCCCACAACTTCCTATTGGAGTGATGAAGAAGGAATTCTCCGAAATCCAATTTTGGAATACTATGAGAAACTCGCTAAAGGTGGGGTTGCATTAATAATCAAGGGTCATTCCTATGTTAGCGAAAAAGGAAAAGCACACAATTGTCAATCAGGTCTGAGTTCTGAGAAACACATCCCTCGAATGAAAGAACTCACTAATTTGGTTCATTCTCATGATTCAAAGATCATAGCCCAACTAAATCATGCTGGTATGACAGGTGTAAATGAAAGAGCTACTGCTTCGAAATACTCCACAGAAAAGTGGGAAGCTAGAGAACTTTCAGTAGATGATATTTCAGAGATAATTCAAGATTTTGGATCAGCCGCAGAAAATGCTATAGAAGCTGGTTTTGATGGAATACAACTACATGGTGCTCATGGTTATTTGAATAGTCAATTCTTATCAGATAGAGTAAACAAAAGAACAGATAAATTTGGTGGAGTGCTTGAAAATCGTGCAAGATTACTTCTAGAAATTTATGCTGAAACTCGGAAAAGACTTGGCAATAAAGCGATTATTGGAGTAAAACTAAATTGTGACGATTTTGCAGAGGAAGGTGGTTTAACTATTGATCAATCAACTCAAGTCGCTAAATGGCTACAAGAGAAGGGAATGAATTTTATAGAAATTTCTGGTGGAGGTCCTGAACAAGTTAGAGACATAAGAAAGACCAGAGGACGAGCATCAGAAGGTTCAGGTTATGAAGAAGCAACTTGGGGAAATCATGCTTTGAGTTTTAGGAAAGCAGTTCCAGGTTTACCTCTTGCTTTAGTGGATGGAATTAGGAGCAAATCTACAATGGATGCTTTACTTGAACAAGATATAGTTGACTTAATTTCACTTAGTAAACCAATGATCAATGAACCTGAATTACCAAATCTTATTCAAAACGGACAAGATAAAGCTTCATGTATCGATTGCTTCAAATGCATTTCTAGGGATAATTTTGCTAAAACTATGCTTAGATGCTTTCATCGTTATCCTTAACCTCTTTTCCTTTAGACTAACGTTTTTAAGGTTTATTTAATATAGATTTATGGGGAACATGCCATCATTCATTAATCAAAGCATTAAGCATATAGTAAAGAGAATGCTAGAAGAATCTTGGCAAGTTCAAGAAGGAGAGAGAATTCTGATAGTAAGTGATATGCCCTCAAGAAATGACTTGGCTATTATGGATTTTACATTGATGGAGTCTATGATAGAAAGATGTTTACTGTCAAGAACAATCTTTGATGTGATTAAGTCACTTATTTCCAACCCAATTGAACTTTATTATATGAAGCCAACATATAGTCATTACGAAAATCCTCTAGATAATCTTTTAGAAGAGAAAATAAAAAATGCAGATATCGTTTTTACCTTAACTGAGTTCTCATTAACCGATGTACCTACACTTCTAGAACCTTTAGAGAAGAAGGAGATAAGACACATTTCAGCACCCTTAGTACCCGCAGAAGTTTTTCTACCTGGAGGACCTTTAGACATAGATTATTATGCTGTTGAAGAACTGACAACTAAGGTATTTAATCTAGTTCAGTCAGCTAAATATCTAGATTTTCAAGATATAGCTGGAAGTAATCTTCATTTCGAGTTTAAGTATCCCATTAACTGGATTTATGAGAGTGGTTTTGTGAAGGATGGAGGAACTTTCGTGAATTTACCATCAGGAGAAGTAACCCTTGAGATCCCCTACAAAAGTGCTGAGTGTGTGATTAATGGTACTTTGAATATCTTTCCAGGTTGGCAGGAAAGTATGACACAATTACTTACATTAAGCATTCAAAATAACCGTCTGATTGATGTTGTAGGAGGAGGAAAAGTAGGAGAACATCTACAGAATCTTATCAAAAGTGAGGATGTTAGAGTTGTTCAATTTGGAATAGGTACTAATCCTATGGCAAAGGATCCTTTTTCAGCAACCGTAGCCGATAAATATATAGGAATGGCGCATCTTCAATTTGCTCCAGATCCACTTTACGAGCATTTCTATTTCCCTATTTCTAAAGTAAAAATAAATGAAAAAGAATATCCCAGAAACGAATTATTTGAGTATTAATCTAATTGTAAATTTCTGGATTAACTATATTTCTAGGTCGTTGATCATTAAGAGCTTCAACCATATTTTCTGCTGCTATTACTGCCATCTTAGTACGAGTTTCCAGACTAGCACTACCAATATGAGGAAGAAGAACAACATTCGGGAACTTAAGCAGCTCCTTATTCACCTTGGGTTCGTCATAAAAGACATCCAAACCAGCACCTGCAATTTTGCCTTCTTGCAAAGCTAAAACAAGTTCTTCTTCATTAACTAGTTTTCCACGAGAAGTGTTTATCAAATAAGCTGTATTTTTCATCATCTCAAGTTGTTTCATTCCAATCAGATGATGAGTCTTTTCTGTGTGTGGTGCATGAATTGAAATAATATCAGATTCCTTCAGAAGTTCTTCAAGTGAAACAAAGCTGATACCTAAATATTTCTCGTCACCATCAAAAGCTGTCCGGCTATTATAAATGACATTCATACCAAATCCTTTTGCTCTTTCAGCAACAGCTCTACCAATTCTACCCAATCCTATTATTCCTAGAGTTTTTTCTCGAAGATCTCCGCCTAAGAGTAGAAGAGGATCCCATCCCTTCCATCTCCCTGTTCGTAAATAGTTATCTGCTTCAACAATTCTTCGAGTAACAGCTAATATTAAAGCCCATGTTAGATCAGCTGTGGCATCTGTTAGCACTCCAGGTGTATTTGTGACTGGAATTTTTCTAGCAGTTGCAGCTTCAATATCTATGTTATCTACTCCAACTGCAAAATTGGCTATAGCTTTGATACCTGTTTTTTCCATAACTTTCTCGTCTACTTCATCAGTTAGAAGGGGTAGTAAACCATCGTACCCTTTTGCTGATCTCATGATTTCTTTTTTTGTAATCGGACGCTTTTCTGGAAAGACAGTTACATCAAAATGTTCTTCTAGAATCCTAAGAGCTTTTTCTGGAATTGCTCTTGTGACGTAAACTCGCTTTTTCATTATAAATAGGATAAAAACACTAAATTAAAATCTTTTCAAAGTGATGAACACTAATCAGGTTATTATTCTAGTTGATAACCTGCATCTTCCCATGCTCTTCTCATTACAGGATTTTTTCGAAGATATGAGTCAACTAAATCTTTTGATACTGTATTCAGTGGGCAAGAGAAGTTAACACATTTAGAGCAAACATTCCTCTTTAATCTAAAAACAAAATTGATAGCAAAGATAACAGTTAGGATATCTAGGACCAGAATTATGATTAGTTGACTTAATTTAAAAATTCCATTAAACCACACAATACCTAATCCAGTGGATATTGCTACAGTTGGAAAACCAAGGAAGAAAATCATACCTATAATAGTTACAGCTTTTTCGAAGTTGTTTAGTGGTCCAGGTTTATACTTCCAGATTTTTGGCATACCATGTTTACTCGATTGACAGTACAACAGTTTTCCTTTGCGATTATAGTAAGGACAATGAGAACATAGAACTAACATTTCAATGAAAATGAGATATATAATTGAGAAAACCAGATAAGTTAAAACAAGAGCTCCTTTCCATCCCCACCATTTTAGCAGTATC
>JAEOTK010000057.1 GCA_016839875.1 Candidatus Heimdallarchaeota archaeon | reverse complement strand
CAAGATAAACCCAAGGAAGAAACAATATATGAACGATTAAGTAGAATTGCCGCAGAAGCAGCAAAAAATCCCTCAAAAATCAAGAAAGAAGATTCCTCTAATTCAAAAAAGAAAAAACCAAAAAAGGATTTTCAACATGAAAAGGAATTATCTTTACATAGTTATTGCAATAGTGTTCTTGAAAAACAATAATCATCCATAATCTGTGATTATGACCAGTTATAGAACTCACCTCAAAATATGGTTAAATAGATTAACACAAAGATTTTTTATTTCTATTGAATATTATCTCAAAGTGAGTAAAATGACATTTGAGGAAGAACAGAAAAAAGATTTATCGAAAATAATTTTTGATGAAGTTATGGAAGAAATAGAAGAAGAAATTGTTGATGGTTTAGGAACTCTGATTGCAAAAGAAAAGCTAGAATTCATGATAAAAGATATTCAACAATCAGTTAAAGACAAAATTGTAGAAACTATCCCTGAAGGCATTTCGGAAGATATGTCAGAAGTACAGAAGTTCATTATTGGTGAAAAATTAGCTAGAATAGTTACAAAAGATGCAAAAACAGTACTTTCTGATTTAGTTGCTGAAATCGTAGAAAAAACCTATGAAGTTATGTACGAATTACGTAACGAAATTATTGAAGAGGTTTTTGAAGAAACTGAAGAGGAAGAAGAAGAGGAAGAAGAAGAGGAAGAAGAAGACTAATTCTGTTTCTTTTTTCTCCATTCTTTCGGAGATACAAAAGGTGGATGAACATACCGTTTTCTTTTTGAAATATTATCTATTTTTTCTAAATCATCTTTCGACAGTTGAACATCTTTTACTTTAAAGTTATCTCGAATATGCTCCAAACTTGTTGCTTTAGGTATGGGATAAGCTCCTTTACTTATAATCCAAGCTAAACAAACTTGTGCAGTACTGATATTATTTCTCTTAGCTATATCTATAATTACCTCATCTTTGATTGCGTCTCCTCTTCCTAAAGGGGAGTATGATACAACATGAACCCCTTTATCTTTATGATGTTTTAGAAGCTGTTCCTGCTGTAAATAAGGATGGTGTTCTACTTGATTTACAAAAATCGATTTGTCACAAAAGTCTAGAGATCTATCGACCATTCTGGTTGTGAAATTTGAAACTCCTATATGTTTAACCTGTCCTTCATCTACCAAATTACTGATTACACCTAATGTTTTCTGATGTGAGTAACCTAATGCGAAGGCAGGATAATGTACATAAAGGATATCTATGAAATCTAATTTCAGTTTTTGAAGGGATTTACAAGTTGATTTTGATACAAGTTTTGGTCTAAGATTAAGTGGGTGCAATTTTGTTGCTATAGTTAATTCATTTCTTTTTACAATTCCAGCTTCAAACAGCTGTTGTAATCCGTCCCCCACATTTTGCTCATTTCCGTATGCTTGTGCAGTATCTATATGTCTGTATCCTATTTTTATGGCTTCTATTGTTGAAAATTTGGCAGCATCTTTTTTAAGCATCCAGGTTCCTAAACCGATTATTGGAAGTTGTTTATTGGACATATGAGGATGATTTCTAAAGGTAGTAAATAAATTTTCGGAAAAAAGCTTCATAATGATACTTCTTCTATCGAATTTGATTTTTTCTCAATAAATTTTTAAAACCATAATTAGTAATATTAACTTGTGACTAAAATGAGCAAAGAAAAAATAGGTGAAGTTTTCAATTTCTTCTCAAAACCAAGTGTAGCTGCAATAGAAGTGATAGTAGAAATAAATGTAGGAGATAAATTACTCTTCTCAGGTGCAACATCTGATTTTGAGATGGTAATAAAATCCATGCAAATCGAAGGAGAAGATGTGGAAACTGTAAAAAAAGGACAACAAGTAGGGATTAAAGTACCAGAAAGAGTTCGTCCAGGTGATGAGGTCTTTAAGATTGTGTAAGAAAGATACATATGTTTTATGTAATTTTGAATTTAATTTTGTCTTTCTTACACAGGATTTGTGCTACAGTTCTTCCACTGATAAACGCATTAGGTACTCCACCGCCAGGTATAATCCAATGACCTACCATGTAGAAATTTGATAAACCAGGAAGTTCTTTTTTTATGGGTCTACTTGCGAAGATATTCTCATTATCCCAACCTTGAGTAGAGCCTTTCCAATTGTTAGTATATCTGTAGAATGTAGCTGGAGTAGCAACATCAATCATATCTATATTTGGTTTAAAGTCTTCAAAATACTCGTCAAGAATTTCGATCATTTTTTGTGCTATGTCACTCTTTACTTGTTTATATTCTGTTTTGTTTTGAACTCTCAAATCTTGCCAATACTCAAAATTCTTTGTTAACAATTCAACTATAAATAATGTTTTACCTTTAGGTACTAATGGAGTTTCAAAGTTGAAAATTCTTAACTTAAGAAGATCATATTCATTACCATCTGGAGTAACTAATGGCTTCTTGATATTGATGAAGTAAGTCTGTGATTTATCTTTATACTCCTTATTAACTCCAAATGATACCAGAATCATTGAAGGATTCAAATCAGGATTTTCGTAAGTTTTATTTAATTTTTCATAAATATATTTTCCTTCAAGTAGTTCGAAGAGTGTTGAATATCCATCCATTGCACTTATAACAATATCTGCTTCATAGTTCTCACCATTTTCCAAGGATATACCTATAATTTTGTCTTTCTTTGCATTATCATCATATACAGTGTTTATCTTTGAAACTTTGGATCTATAATGTATTTTTCCACCTAAATCTAAATAGCTCTTTTCTATCCTTCTACTAAAATCTAAGGACCCACTTATTGGATATCCTGAACGTTTTTGGTCCATTTCAGTAAGAACTAGAATATCAAAAAGAACAGGAGAAAGGAAGCTCTTTACTGCTTCTTTCAGAAATGGATTTGTGAATCTCTCTGAGAACTTTTCTGCAGTCATATTCTGCCATTTCTTCATTGTACCAAGTGCAGGCAACATCTTTATCATCTTCAAATAATCAAAGAGATTATAGAATTCCATTGGTTTTCCAGCAATCATTTCAAAAGCGTTCAGCTTCTGAAGTTTTCTTGTATCTTTTATATATTCTTCAATAATAGCACTATCTTCAGGAGAAATCTCTTTCATATAATTTTCTAACTTCTCTAAATCGTAGTATTTTGTAAACTTCTTTCCATCTTTAGTTATAATTGCTACATCAGGTCCATCGTAGAATTCTAGATCTTTCATGTCGATTATTTCGTCCCATAAGTCGTACATTGGATGATCTGAAGATGAACCAACTAAACCGTGAATACTGCCATCTATAGTGTAACCTTTTCTTTTCCACGAGGTTACACATCCTCCAGGAAGATTATGTAACTCGTATATTTCAGTTTTATATCCATTCATCTGCAAGTAGCACCCAGCAGTTAAACCAGCTATCCCAGCTCCTATGATTATTACATTTTTCTGTGTCATTTTATCACCTACTTTAAATCAAATTATCAATCAGTTTTTCTAGAAATTCATCGCGTTGTTTTTTATTATAGAAATCAGTTCCAAGAACCTTCGAAACAACATCCGATCTAATAAACGCAAGTTGAGAACCTGATAAAATTGTGTGTGCAATTATCCAGATTTCTTCTTCTGATTTCTTATCACCATAAATCTCCCGAAAAATCATCATGTACTTTTCAATCGATCGTGAAGTATTATCATCCACCGCAGGATTCAAATAATCATGAATCATTGATATTCTACCAAAAAGAGGATTTGAGTCTATTAGATCTCCAGTACCTTTTAACATGATTTTTAGCTTATCAATTGGGGGCATTTTCATTGTTTCATAAATTGTATCCCATTGATCTATAATCTTGTTAGTATCATATCTTACAGCATCACTGATTAGTTTATCTTTGGTTCCAAAATGATAATTAATTATACCTACACCTTTAATGCCAGCTTTTTGAACAATTTTTCTTACTGAAACCTCATCTATATTTCCTGCTTCTCTCATTAATTCTAGAGTAGCAGCAATGATTTTTTGCTTTGTATTCTCAGTTTTACTCTCTATTTTAATCACCTAAGCTTATTTGTTCATCTTTTTCAATGAACATCTTTTCATCTTTAGGCCATTTAAAGACTAGTAGTGCAAATATCATTAGTCCACTAACAATAGGTCCCATTATCCAGCTCATTGGTTCAGGTGCTAATCCATCCCAAAGAAGAAAGTATGCAAACAGTGAGATGAATGAAGTCACAATTGCAGTGTATCTCCATTCTTCTCTCTTCATTAGAAGCAAGATACCAGCTACAACAAAGCCACCTATTGTTAAGCTCCATAGAATTAGACCAATAACTGTAATAGCAGATGTACCTAAAGCGTTTGATAATATCCATGATTGTCTTGTCCACCCTACATAACCACTTGTATTAGGATCATAGATATTAAATTCGAATATTATGTGTATTAGTCCATGAATTATTATAAATGCTGATAATAATTTTCTTTTCAATTTTTTCACCTTGATTTTGAACACTGTTTTGAACATTGTTCAAATTCACTTATAAATCTATCTAAATGAAAGCAATTAATATTGGTTGAGAAGTAAAAAACTAGTTATGAGTTAATTCTACAATTGTTTGTTCTAATATTGAATTGAATTGCTTTGGATCTTCCATGGCTAAGAGATGCCCTGTGTCTTCTAAAATTTCAAAATCAATATTTTTACGATATTCTTCAGTTGAGAAATGTTCCATTGTTTTACTTGCCAAGATACTTTTAATTGGTTTCTTTATCTTTGGCAGTATGTCATGAACATTCCATAACATCATTTCTCTCAAAGCAGAGATCATCGATCTTTTATCAAGTGTTTTAGCATATTTGTGCCATTCCTTAACATCTTCAGGATCAAATTTATCAGAGATGAAAGAATTTAGTAAATTTAGATAAGCTTTAGCAAAATCTTCTTCGTATGGTTTTAAGTTATTTTGAATAGCTTCTTCATCCAACCCTGTATAAGGGGATTCTTGATCTGGGAACAATGCATCGACTGGTATTAATCCAATTACACGATCTTTTAACAAATTTGCAGCTTCAAGAATCGCTGCACCCCCCATTGACCAACCAATAAGTATAACTTCTCCCAAATCTAATTCTTCAATAACTGATTTGACATCATGTCCATACAATTCCATAGTATATTTCTCTCTATTCTTTCCAGAGTTTCCATGACCAGCTAAATCTATTAAAATAATCTTATATTTTTCAGCTAGTGATAATTGATATCTCCATGTTTTTCTACCTGTTCGAGCTCCCCACCCACCAATGAAGACCATAGAGAAATCTCCCTCTCCAATTACTTCATAATATATTTTGATTCCATCGACAGATGATACTTCTGGCACTTTGTACACCAGATTACAAATTAAGGTTATGAATTAAAAATTTATTGGAAAAAATAGAAAAAAGAAGGAGATTTAGGGAACTATTTCTTTATCTTTCGACTTACAAAATCGATTAATGGGATTGTTAAGGAAGCTAATAGCATAAGAATAATCAGGTAAGAACCAGAGTATTCAGGTATAACTGGCATAGAACTTAAGGGATAAAGATCAATAGAACTAGCAGAACCATCAATAGAATATGGACTTGTTACAACAGTTCCATTTAACCATGCCCAGTAGTTACCTTCATTTATTGAAGCATCGTACCAGAAGTTATTTGTTCCATCATCATTAGCTTGAACACCAGGGGCATTGTTGTTTATGAATGCATTATGGTGAATAATATTATTATCTGAATCAGAATAAATTCGAATGGCATAATTTATGTTTTCTTGGAACAAATTATTTGTGATTAATGAATTATCTGTGGTTGTTGCAGCTATACCTGTATCTGTATTTTGAATAAGAATATTATTTGTCAAAGTAATATTGTTTAATGAATTCGTTAATTCAATTCCAAGGTCGTTTTCTGAGCAGTTATTATGTGTAAGAATTGCATCAGCCATATTATTCAGTGAAATACCTACCCAATTTCCTACACAAGTATTCCTTGTAACAGTAATGTTTGATGAGTTTTCTAGATAAATTCCAGTTTCATCTACTGTAGAGATGATATTGTTTGAAATTGTTGAGAAACCAGAGGAATCATAAATTGCCATTCCCCCATCAACACCAGTAATAGTATTTCCTGATATAAACGAGTTCCTTCCTCCATTCATTTCTATTCCAATTCGATCAGTAATGATAACATTATTGAGAATATTTACTGTTCCTTCTTCCATGGGATAGTACTTCCCTAAGTATATTCCAATATTAGTATCTGATACGAGTAAACAATTCTGTATAACAAAATGTTTAGAGGTATTTCCACCAAAAAGTATGGGATAATCTGAAGTAATTGTTATATTGTAATCCTCTAGTCTATATGGATCACCTGGAGTACCTGCTCCTGGGAAGCCATAATCTGTAAAGTTTTCATCATATTCTATATTGATTGGTCCATGAGTAATATAAGCTTGTAAGGTTGGATTCTCATATGACGAAATTGTTGAAACCTCAGCACTAATACTATGTGAAGAGGAATCTATGAATGAATACAGAAACCCAAGTAAGAACAGAAGTAAAACTGCTTTTAGTTGTAAATTATTTTTCATGTATTTTCCTTTCCTGTTTTTGTTTATATTCTAAGCTAATTGTAAGAAGTATTTATGTTATTTAAAACTTTAGAGTAGTTCTGAAAAGGAAAATAATCCTAGCTCTAGTTAATCTGATACGGAGATTCTCTCATCTGTTTTGAAAGTCTTTTTAGAGTAAGAACTTGTTCAACATTCTTCTTCCCAAAGATTTCATAGAGTTCTGAAGTTGTAAAACCATTTTCACTCCCCACTAGAATCTTGTCTACTAATGAAAAACTTCCAAGCATAGCTCCCTTATTATCAATTCCGGGCATGACATCTGGATCAGCAAATTTATTCCTAATAAAGTCCGGAATTCCCAAATATTCTGCTATCTGTTCAAGTTGACTCCTATAGATATGAATCATTGGCATGACATCTGCACAATGATCCACTCCCCATTTCGAAAAGGTTCCTGTCAGCCATTCAGTTTTATTTGCTGCTCCCACTACCATTAGATTGTTTAGCTCAGCATATTGATAGAGAAGAATCATTCTCAATCTATGTTTTGTTACGGCGTAAGCATTACCTTTAGCTATCCAAGAATTAGCTTTTGGTTGTAATCTATTAGCCAATAATTCTTCATCTTCCTCATCAGTTAGAATTCTTGATTTAGCTAAACGGACTATAAGACTTCGAAGTTTCCTACTTGGAACTAAACCTATTGGTAGAACTCTATATCCTTTTGCAGCTTTCACTAGCGGAGTGATTTTTTTGGTTTTGAGTTTTACTCCTAAGAATCGAGCTATTTCTTTAGCATGCTTCCTATGAATTGGTTTACTGTCTTTTTCTGGAAGGTTAATTAAATGTACTCTCTCAACTCCCAAACTGCGAACTGTTATTGCAGCTGTTACAGCTGAATCCAAACCTCCACTAAGCCCTACAACTGCACCTTCTTTATTAAGTTCTAGCAATTTACCTTTGATGAGACTCTCAATTTCATTGCAGACTTCTGGAATGTCAAGCTTAAGATCTTGAAGTATTGAATACATTTTTCTAACCGCTATCAGATGAATGATTTGAACAGACTAGTCTAGGATAAACTCACAGTTACTTAAAAAGCTTAATTTATTCAATCTCTAAAACTTTAGAAATTGAATTATGCGATAAAATAATTAAACAAAATAATTGCTTATTCGCCAAATACTTTTATAGATATTTTGATTAGTCAACATTCAGTGAAAAGAATTGCGTAAAACTAAATTTATAATTGTTCTTTTAGTATTGATTCCAATCTTTTTTACAACTCAAGCTGCAATCCATTCGTTTGGAATGTATAATGCAGTTGAGGATTTTGGTTTTATTGACGAAGTTACATTAACTGTTCTACTAGATGATGTTGATAATGGTTCGCTTTCTACAGCTTGGGGATTATCGATTCTTGTTGAAACAGACAATAAAACTATTCTTTTTGATGGAGGACCAGATCCAAATTCCTTACAGAGTAATGCTGAAACATTAGGAAAAGATTTTGAAGGAATTGATTATGCTGTCCTATCCCATGAACATCTAGATCACTATGGAGGATTTGAATATCTAGGAGATGTACAACCAAATATCTCTGTTTACATTCCCCTGAATGTACCTCTTGCAGTTCAAGATGTAATGTTAGAATTGGATATAGAATTAATTCCTACTGATACAATTATTCTTTCAACTGGCATAGCAATTGTAAGAACACAATTACCTAGTTACCCAGAGGAATTAGCTCTTATAGTTAATATAGAAGGCGTGGGTGCAGTGATATTTGTTGGATGTAGTCATCCTGGAGTAGAAAATATAGTAAATGATGCTATACAAGACCTAGGTGTAGATCCCTATCTTGTTATTGGAGGTTTTCATCTTTTCTTAGATACAATATCTTTTATAGAACCTGTAGTTGACGAACTCTTCAACCTTGGAGTGGATAAAATTTGTCCTCTTCATTGCAGTGGTAACTTGATAAAAGAACATTTAGCAGAGAATTATCCTGATAATTTCATAAATGGATGTGTGGGAAAAACCATAGTTCTGAATAAAGAAATAGTTGATGCTGAAAAGAGCTCTCTCTCATTCACCCCAATCATTGCGAGTATCCTACTTGCTACCATTATTCTCATCTATAAGAAAAGAAAAAGAAACTAAGTAGAAGCTATTGGTTTAGAAAATAAACTTGAACATCAATTAGTATTTAGTTAGCTTTATCAATGTCCATGATAGAATTTCTGCGTTACAGTAGGTAGAAGAAGAATGAAGAAAAGGAATATCCTAGTATTCTCCTTGGTCTGTTTCTTACTTCTTTCTCTAACAATTTCTTTATTTTTCTCCACTAAAATTGAATTCTTTGCAGATGAGAGAAATAATGTTCATACCAATTGTTCTATCTTTACAGTCAAAGATGATTCATCCGTATTTTTTGGTAATAATGAGGATGAAGGTGGAGATCGAATACGTACAGATATGTGGTTTGTTCCACCAGATGATGATCAATCCTATGGCTGCGTTTATGTTGGCTTTGCAGAGAACGAACCTGGAGGAGATGACGTTGATGGCATTGAAATAGGTGGGATGAATACAGAAGGTCTTTGCTTTGATGGAAATGAAATTCTTCCTGGAGAATATGTTAATCCATTGGAAGGAACAGGCCAACATTATAGCTATCTTACAAGTAGAGGTTTAATCTTGAGAGAATGTGCTACAGTAGCTGAAGTTATCCAATGGTACCAAACTCATAACATGGAGGGAACATGGTGGGGACAAACACATTGGGCTGATAAAACAGGAGATGCAGTTGTAGTAAGTCCAGCAACTGATGGGAGTATTGCATTTACTAGAATTAATGGAAGCTTTCTGATTTCAACTAATTTTAATGTAGATCACCCCGGGGGAACTTATTACCCTTGTCCGAGATATATTCAGATAACTGCAATGCTTGAAGGATACATCTCTATAGATAATGTTTCAGTTGAAAGTTGTGCTCAAATACTAGAATCAGTTCATGTTCCAGAGGGATATAATTATGCGGGGACTGTATATTCCAATGTTTACGATCTAAAACAGCAGTTAATTTATCTCTATATTCATGGTAATTATGAAGAAGTAGTAGTGTTAGATTTAACTACAGAATTAGCTAAAGGTTATCACGGCTATGAAATCAATAACTTAGAAGATTCTTCTTCTGAAGAACTATATCCTAGTTCAAATTTGTGGCCAATTGAACCAAAGACGAGAATCTATTCCAAGACTATAATCATAATATTGGTTACTTCTCCAATTATATTTTTCACAGGTTATTGGGTATATATCACTAGATACGATAAGAATGAGAAGAAAGGAGGTAAAACCGATGGCAATTGAACTCCAAGTAGCTTCTTCGATACTTCTAGCAATATTACTTCCTGTATTCATAATCACAATTTCATTTACAATTTACTATTTAGCTAGGAGAAATAATGAATCAAGAACAGGAAAAATTGCAAAATTCTTGACTGAACCTTTCCAATTTAAAAAAATATTGAAGAATCCTGATTTAAAAGAATTACCTGAAACTCAAACCAGGAAGATTATTGGGAAAGAGATTATCTCCCGAGCAAGTCTTGTATATTATATAATTGGAATCTTTCTCTTGTGCAGTTTCCTTGGAGAATTATATCAAGTACTCGCTGATCGTACATTGTTGTTAATTTTCACACAGATAATAGATGGTTCAGCTCCTCCAAGTTCAGTTTGGACACATGTTGTTATTGAATCACCATTTAGTTCAGGTTTTAGAGGTTTCCAACCATGGTATGACATGTATCCTAATCCAATTCTTGAAGCACAATATTTTCATCGAACATGGGAATGGATTTTCTACAGCAGTGGACTTTACAATAACATGTTCCCTAATATGCAATATGATTTCTTTGGATCATCTGTTAATACACTGGTGTTTACATATTCAGGTTTGATTATATTGTTTACATTAATTATAGGAGCGATATTTCTCCTTCTATTATTATTCAAGAATCTGCGTCAATCATTTCTTGCATCACTATTCTTCTTTGAAGCTGGGTTGATTATTGGAACGAAAGGAGTATTTTCGTGTTTTGCAGAAGCTTGGAAAATAGAAGTCAATGGCAAACTATTGCAGTATGGAGCACATATTATATCAAGAGCAACGATTGCAGCAGAATGGGTAATACTCGGATTAATTCCAGTCATAATAGGAATGTATTTCTTGTTCTTATGGATAGGAAAACGAATTTGGAGAGTACACTATTCTCAAACAAAGGCAATAAGTAAGAAGACATTTCTTATAATCGTAAGTATTAATTATTTCTTAGCTTTACTTATCCTTCTTTTCTAAATTTTAGCTTTCAAAAATAATTCAGAACTATCCCAGTTGTTATGGTGTCTTCTGTAAAACTTCTCTAAAGTTTTAATTCCGAAGAGTTTAACTTGAGATTCGTAGCTTTCTAGAGATGAGAGTTTGAGTTTCTCATATCCTTTAATAGAATTTGTTTCTAATTCCCAATCAAGATCTAGATACTTTGATGGAAGGAGTTTTTCTATTTCATTTCCAGAGATCATTGCATTCATAACAGAGGTGATAATATACCATTTAATGCTTGATTTTTCAGGTTTCTTAGTTCCAAGGTTCAGGAATTTTTTACCTAGATAATGTTTCTTTCTCATCTTCGTGCTGAACATACCGTAAGAATCCAAATAGAAAATGAAGTTATCAAAAATTGCATTGTCAACCATATACATTAGAGAAGCTAAGAAAACCTCAACATGGTCAAAATGATTCCCAATCCCCAAGGGAGAATAGATTTTAGCCTTGGGGTCATTTTCAAAAATCTTGTCAATTTCTGCCTGAATCTCGGAGATATTTATGAATTGTTTGAGACCCAACGTTAAATCAATTTTGAAAACATCTGTTGGTCTTTTGAGTAGTGGAGTTCTATATGCTCTTTCATCTAAGTCTAACCATTTCAAACCTGCACTCAATTTACTTAATGCTTCTTGATCTTCTTTTTTCCGCTGTTCATAAATGGCAAATTTATGAAACTTCTTTGGGACAGAATTCAAATCCAATTCTCGAGTATAAGTTGTTACAACTAATACATCTTCCCTCTCATAAACTAATTTAGCAATTGTCCCTCCACAACTTGCTACTGCATCATCTAAATGAGGAGAGAGAAAGACATGTTGCATAAATGAATCCTTACATTATAAACTAAAAAAGATTATTGCTTTTCTAATTCTATCACTGAAATAGCTATTTTACCTTTAAGATGACCCTTTTCGTAATATCTGTGTGCTTCTACAAGTTCACTTATTGGAAATGTTTTTTCAACTACTGCTTTAATCTTACCTTCCTCGATATGTTTTCGTATAAAATCTAACCTTTCAGTATCTAGTTTTGAGAAATACGATGATACTCTTTTGCTGAACATGGATTTGAATAACACTGATTCTAAGTCAACTGTCACGAAGGTACCCTTCTCACT
Source organism: Candidatus Heimdallarchaeota archaeon (assembly GCA_016839875.1). The sequence goes on along the minus strand of JAEOTK010000057.1, from coordinate 70 downwards.
TAAAGATTCTTTGAATTGTTTGTATGAAATCTTCTTCCTTCCTACAGCATCAAATATTACATCATATGTT
>JAEOTK010000385.1 GCA_016839875.1 Candidatus Heimdallarchaeota archaeon | reverse complement strand
CAGAGTTAACTATCTTTGAAGCAAGACCAGCATTAGAGGGAAAGAAATTTGCACTAGAAGCTACAGATGCAGGTTATATAGTCAATTATCTAGTAGATGCTGCAATGGGATTAGCATTGAAAACTTTTAAACCTGATATGGTTATTGTTGGAGCTGATACAATCTTTCCAAATGGAAATGTCGCTAATAAGATAGGAAGTCATTCTTTAGCTAATTTTGCTTATCAGTACAATGTTCCATTCTATGTAGTTAGTTCAACATTAAAACTACTACTCAAAGCAATGCCTTTCTCAATTCAAAGCTACAATTCCTCTCAGATTTGGTCTAAGGAAAAACCTGAGAATGTAAAATTATTCAATCCTTATTTCGAGGTTATTCCAGCAAATCTCATAAAAGGTTATTTCACAGAACATGGGTTTAGTACAAATATACCAGATGTAAAAGTAGAGATTGAAAAAGAGTATATTCACAAGATGTATGAATAAAAAAAGAAAAGAAGAAATTAGTTTCTCCTACGATTTTTTCGTTTAATATGAAACGCGAGATATATTACCGTTATACTGATTGTTGCAAAGAAAATGCTTGGATTAAATTCAGATATTGCTGGATTTACATCAACTATTACAGTATTTTTGGCAATGTGACCAGCTAAATCATAAACAACAATAGTGAGATTATAAACCCCAGTAGAAAAACCATCGACTGAAATAACTATTGAAGAACCTGATGTCCATGTATCTGTGTCGAATAGAACTCCATCCTTATAGACTATATATGTAGCAGGATTAGAATCAGTAGCTACCCAGATAATGTTATTTCCTACCTCACCTTCATTATAATTTATATATCCTGGAGAATTAAGAATCGGATTAACTATGTCTGTGACAGTTACTATTACCGTATCATTAGCTTCAAGTCCATCTGTGTCGTTTACTGTACAATCATAAGTATAAACACCATGAGTTAATCCATCAATATCAACTACAATATCCCCGCCTAACCATGGTCCATCTTCTATGATAGCCCCATTTCGAGAGATCGTATAGTAATCAGGATAATAGTCTGAAGGATGCCAAGTAATTGCATTCCCTGTTGAACCTTCGTCATATCCAAAATCAGCAACATCATCTATTGTTGGAGATATTTTTGAGATAACATCTACTTGTACTCCATCTTGTCTGGAATTACCTTCAAAATCATATACAATACAATCAATCCAGTAACTTCCTTCTGAACGTCCATCTACATTATATGTTATACTCCCACCATCCCAATTTGCATGATTAATTACAGTAACAGCATCAACTCTAATAGTATATGTAGCAGGATTTTCATCATTTGGATTCCAAGTTATTTCATTGCCTGTGTGTCCTACCTCGTATACGATATCAACAGGATGATCAATATTTGGATCAAGGGAATCAGTTAGAATTGTGTGTAGATAATAATCTGAAAATAACCCTAATTCTCCATTAGAATCTATTCCTGCCACTCTCCAATACTTAGTACCAGAAGTTAGCGGAGTATCTGGTGTATAACTAGTGCTTGTTGAAGGGAGAGTGATATTTATTACAGGAGTAATGAAATCTGTTGAAGTATCAAGTTGAAATAGATAACCGATTTCACCATTTATACCAAACCAGGTAAAAGTGGGGGTATAATCAAAATCAGCAGAAGGATTATCAGGCGTGTAGAGTTCAGGTGATTCTAGAAATGCCACATATTCTATTTCCAGAGAATGAAGATATGGAGTGAAAGAAGCATTTTGAGAAGCTAATACTGCTTTCCATTTAAGTTGATAACCTATGTTTGTAAAAGAGTGTAAGGTGTTATTTGTTACTTGTTCCCAGTGCACACCATTATCAGCTGAGAGATAAAATTCTATATCAGTATCTATAGGAGTCGTGGCATTAGAAATCAAAGTTGCGTTTAGTATTTCTGTGTGGGCGTTTGAATAAAATTCAGTTGATTGTGCGATACAGGGAGAATCAAATTGCTTGACTTTGTTCTTTCTCACTTCATAAATTTTTAACCCATTACTTGTGGATGAAATATAAGCATAATCTCCATGAAATTCTATAAATCGTTCTTGTACAGAGGATGTACCGTGATAATCAATTATGACAAAATCAGAAGCATTGGATATATCAGAAACATAGAACCCTTCCATTGTACGTGTGAAGAAAGCATTATCTCCTGAAATCTTTACATCCCATACATTATTGAATACAGTTGAATTGACATATTCTGGATCTGATGGAATTGACATATCTAATATTATTAATCCATCATCGTCAGCGGCGAGATAACCATAATTACCGCTTATATAAAGTGTTCTTGGGTCCGTTACACTATAAGTACTAAGATAAACAATTGATGCAGGATCGCTAATGTCGAAGATTAATAATCCATTGATACTTAAACCACTAGCTACTGAAAGATACAAATAATCACCAGAAACAGTAATCATCATAGAGAAACCATCTAGAGCATATGTATCTATGATAACAGGGTTTGTGGGATCACTAATGTCTATTGAATGTAAACCTCCATGCCAATCAGCCATGAAAAGATAATTCCCACAAATTTCGATATCCCATCCAATACCAGGAGTATCACAACTTCCCGCAAACGTAGGATTGGTTATATCAGTTACATTAACAACTGTCAATCTTCCAGTTTTATCTGATAGAAAAGCATAGTTTCCTTCCACAGCTATACTATATGGAGAATTTGGTATAGCTGTATAGATGTATGAACCAATATATTTAGGTACTTCTGGATCACTGATATTTAAGATAAGAAGACCTTTTGCTTCTGCAATGAATAAATAATCACCTTTGATACAAATCTGTTGAACACCTTCAAGGGTATAACCTGTAATAGAAGAGACTAATCCTTTATAGCTCAGTTCCTCATTAATATCAGTAACTTCCAGCACTCTCAGTCCAAGATCATAAGGAGCAGCATAAACATAACATCCTGAGAGGAAAAGTCCTTGTGAAAGAGCTGGCATAAGACAGGTACCAACTATTACTGGGTTCAGCGGATTAGTTATATCGATAACTTGGAAATTATTATCATAACCTGATACATAAATATGATCTCCATCAACTACTATGTCAATTAAACCTACTGTTCCAAAAGTAGAAAGGTATTGAGGAGATGAAGGTGCAGTAATGTTGAGAATGACTAATCCATCAGAATTTGCAATAAAAGCCAGATCACCGAATATACAGAGCTTATTTGTTGAGGTTATAGCAGTATATTCTCCTGCAAATACAGGTGAAGTTGGATCACTGATATCCACTATTTGTATACTAGACGTATCTGTGATATATACATAATCTCCGTTAAGAATAAGACCAGTAGCTACATCTGGCGTATCATAAGCCCAAGCTACACCAGACGTAGGTAAAGCAGGATCTGAGATATCAATAACTTTCAGTCCATAACTACCATCAGCTATAAATGCATAATCTCCTGCAACTATGACATCATGTGCGTTCCCATCAGTATTAAACGAACCAACAACATTTGGACTTCCAGGATTTGTAATGTTAACAATTTTCAATCCTTGATCATTTGTTGCTACATAAGCATAATTTCCAGCTATTGTAACACTATATCCAATCCCATCAATCGAGCAAGAATTTTTCTTAACTGGACTGTAAGGATTTGTAATGTTTATTGCTAGAAATTCATTATCTATTGTCCCGCAATATGCATAGTTTCCATCAACACAAATATCTAAAATCCTCCCACTCAAAACCATGCTCAAAGAACTTACGATAATTGGTTGCTTATTAGTAATAGAAATGGAATCATCTCCCCAACCACTTACATTTGTAAAAGCACCGTCCATATAAGTTGTAGTACTGAAATCTTCATTGTAAATGCCTGAAGCAGCTTGAACTAGTGATATATTGTTTTGTAAAGGATTTAGAAACACAAAAAGACTAAAAATCAATATAAAAACAATTATTCTTCCTTTAAATTTAATTTTATTATTTCTCATTTTTGACACTTGGAATTTTGTTAATCTCATAGAAGGAAACCTTAAGCAATAAAAATATTTCTAGAAAACTTACTTATTATCTAATTAAAATAGAGGAAAAAAAGGAAGAAGAAGTAAATATCATTCTTTATTGTATTTTCTACGTTTTTTATAGCACAAAGTAAGCATAGCTGTAATGATGATTACAGTAAAGAATATACTTTGGTTGAATTCGGGTACTGTTGGCGTTACAGCTACTGTAACTTCATCTTTAGCTGAATTTCCTGCTTCATCGAAAACGACAATTGTGTAATTATATGATGCAGGAGACAATCCATCAACAGAAATCACTATTGAATCACCTGAACTCCAGCTATTTGTTTCGATTTGAACCCCTTCTCTATATACTATGTAACTTGCAGGATTAGTATCTGTAGCTACCCAAAGAATGCTGTTTCCTGTATCTCCTTCATCGTAAATAACATCAGCTGGAGAATTAATAAGTGGTGACACAGTATCTGTCACAGTAACTACAACTGAATCACTTACCTCTTGTCCTTCAGTGTCATTGACTGTACAAACATAAGTATAAACCCCATATGCTAATCCGTCAATATCGATGTTTATATCTCCACCTAGCCATGTTCCATCATCTACAATAGAACCATCTCGCGTAACGGAATAGTAATCAGGATTAGTATCGGTAGGATGCCAAGTGATGCTATTTCCAGTATCTCCTTCTTCATATTCAAAATCAGCGACATCATCAATCACGGGGGGATTAGTTGATGAAACAATTACATCGACTATATCACTTTCATTATTACCATCTAAATCAAAGACTGCACAAATAACGGTGTGAGTTCCTTCTGGTAAGCCATCTACATTGAATGTAATGCTACCTCCATCCCACGTATCGTCTTCTATCAAGAAGCTATTCAAAGTAATGTTATACCAATACGGATTTGAATCTGTTGGGTTCCATGTAATAGTGTTTCCAGTTTGACCTAATTGGTAAGGAACATCACTCGGATGATCAATAGTTGGAACACTATTATCTTGGATGATTGCAATTGATCGGTAATTTGAGAAAGCTCCAACATCACCTTCTGAATCTATTCCAGCAACTCTCCAATAATATGTATCAAGAGCTAGAGGAGAACTTGGAGTAAAACTCGTACTTGAGATAGGAAGAGTAGTGTTGAGTAGGAGCGTTATAAAACTCGTAGTAGTATCTAGTTGAAAGAGATAATTAGATTCTCCGTTAATGGTTGACCAAGTGAATGTTGGAGTATAATCCTCTGTGATATAACCTTCAGTTGGGGTATCCAAGGTTGGTGCATTCAAAGAAGTAGTATAGTTAATCAAAATCTGGTAAATTTTCGGAGTTATTGAAATATTCGTCGTAGTTAATATTGCTCTCCACTTTAGTTGATTACCGGAATGGACAAATTCGTGAGTTAGTCCAGGAGTGATTGGTTCCCAATTGACTCCACTATCTGCAGAGAGAGAGTAAGAAAGAGACGTATCTAATGGTGTGGAATCAGTTGCTAGAAGTTTTGCATCTAATATTGTATAACTCCCTGAACCTGTTGATATAACTGAGGATTGAGCATAACATGGAGAATCATACTGACGGGATCTAGTTCTTTGAACTTCAATCACTTGTAACCCCCCAGTACCAGAATCTGCTACATATGCATAATCTCCTACAATCGTAGCCCCAGAAGACCAACCTGGTGTATTATACGTTCCAGCTGATATTGGGTTTGTTGGGTCTCTGATATCTATAACTTGTAACCCACTGGAACCATCTGATATATATGCATAATCTCCTGCAATCGCAACACCTTGAGCATAATCTGGTGTATCATATGTTCCTATTAACATCGGGTTTGTTGGGTCACTAATATCTATAACTTGTAACCCACTACCCCAATCTGCTATGTATGCATAATCCCCCGCCACCTCAACATCTACAGCAGAACCTGGTGTATCATATGCTCCCGCTAACGTAAGCATTGTTGGGTCACTGGTATCAAATACTTTTAATCCAGCCCCCTCGTCTGCCAAGTATGCGTGATCTCCTGCAACTACAACCTCAAAAGCATTTCCTAGTGTGTTATACGTTTCTACTAACGTTGGGTTTGTTGGGTTACTGATATCTATAACATGTAAACCCTGACTATAATCCGCTACGTAAGCATAATCTCCTGTAACATAAACATCAAAAGAAAATCCAATTGTATTATAAGTTCCTGCTAATGTTGGTGTTGTTGGATCACTGATATCAAGTACATGTAAACCCTGATCATAATCTGCTACATATGCATAATCTCCTGCAACCACAACCTCATAAGCACTTCCTGGTGTATCATATGATCCCGCTGATGTTGGAATTGTTGGATCACTGATATCTATAACTTGTAACCCACTGTCCCTATCTGCTACATAAGCATAATCCCCTGCAACCATAACCCTATTTGCAGTATGTGGTGTATCATACCAACCTGAAAATGTAGGAGCATTAAAATCAGCTATTTGAATCACTTGGAGTCCTCCATTATAACATACAATATAAGCACAATTGCCATCTATAGTAATAGAAAACGGATTACCAGGAAGAGAAATAGAATCAATTAAAATTGGAGTAGTGGGCTCAGCTATTTTTAATACAGAAAGTCCATCATTTATATCTGTAACATATAAATAATTACCATAAATATGTGCACCAGAAGTACCACTCATACTAAATGAACCTGCAAAAGTAGGAGAAGTTGGATTAGTAATGTTTACCACTACTATTCCGTTATTTATGTCAACAATATAGGCATAATTACCTTCTACAATAATATCTGATGCAGTACTTATGCTTGTGGAGAAAGTTGCAACAATCGTAGGAGTTAGTGGATTAGTTATATCAATCACTACTAAACCGTTGGTCCCATCAGCAAGAAAGATATAATCACCATCAATAGCTAAATGAGAGGATGTTCCTGCTGAATCCCTCACTCCTATTCGTGAAGGATCACTGGGATTTGAGATATCAATTACACTTAAACCACCTTGATCATTAGCTATATATGCTGTATCACCTGCAACAACCACATCACGTGCAGCATCTCCAGCTGAAAAAACTGTTGAACAATTGCCTAGATGTGTAGGATTCGTTGGATCAGCGATATTTAAGACTAGAAAATTCTTATCTTGCAATACTTCTCCTTGATAATCTGTTATATAAGCATAATCTCCATCAATATACACACTCTGTGCAATATCTGCTGTATCATATGTTCCCACTACATTAGGAGTACTAGGGTCCGTGATATTCACTACTTTTAATCCCTCTTCTTCATTTGTTACATAAGCATAATTCCCATCAACAAAGACATCAAGAGTATTACCAATTAGAGAAGAACTAATAGAACCCACAATCGAAGGTTTTTTCTTTAAATTTTCAATACTTCCAGTTCCCCACCCTGAGGTATTAGTATTTGCTCCGTCCATGTAGGTTGTTGTAGTGAAATCTTCAGAGAAAGAACCACTAGCTGCATTCACATTGTAAATAAGATTCGATTCTTGATTCGAAAAGACGAAAAAACTGAACAATAAAAGAATAATAACTATTCTCCCTTCCCATCTAATTACTTTGGTCATTTTTGACAACTCGTTGATTTGTCTAATTAATTAACTAGTGAGAGCAAAAATAAAAAGCTTTCTCGAGTATTTAAAAGGAAAAAGAAAAAAGAGATGTTTTTAGCTATGCTTCTGCATTTTACGTCTAGTTATGAAGATTACGGAAATAGTAGAAACCAAAATAATAGAAAAGAAAATACTTTGGTTAAACTCAGGAGCTGCTGGTGTCACTCCGACAGTCACTTCATCTTTAGCAGAATTTCCTGCTTCATCGAAAACGACTATGGTATAATTATAAGAAGCAGCTGATAATCCATCAACTGAAATTACTATGGGGGATCCTGATGTCCAACTATTCGTATCAACTTGTGTTCCATCTCTATAAACGATATAGATAGCAGGATTATTATCTGTTGCAATCCAGATAATATTATTACCTGTATCTCCTTCATCATAAATAACATCTGATGGTGAATTAAGAATTGGTGAAACATTATCCGTTACAGTTACTATGACTGTATCACTGTTTGATTGCCCTTCTGTGTCATTGACATAGCAGATGTATGTATAAGCTCCATAAGCTAATCCATCAATATTGATGTTTATATCTCCACCCAACCAAGGCCCGTCATCAATAACAGTACCTTCTCGAGTGATGGAATAATAATCTGGAT
>JAEOTK010000056.1 GCA_016839875.1 Candidatus Heimdallarchaeota archaeon | reverse complement strand
AGTAGGTGGAGTTTACTACTTATTGAGCAAAAAATAAGATATCCACTTTTCCTATTTTTTTTTTAGATATTTTTTTCACAAATTAAAAATAAAATATTTATAAGCAATAAAAATAACTTTATTTCATGTCAACCAAACTTCAAGCATGTTGGACTAGTGTAGGATACCTCGATTCCCTTATTGGAGGCTTTGTTCTTCTTGTTCAAGGAATTCTAACTATTATCGGACAAGGAAGTAATAATCTGGAGACTTATTTTGGAAGTTTATCATTCTTAACCTATATTGAGGCTTGGATAAGTGGGTTAGTGATGATATTAATCGGTTTTCTAGTGCTGATTCTTGTCTGGGATTGGCTTCAAATACAGTTAAAAACTGGTTCTTTGGACAACTGGATCATTCTTGGTATTTTGCTAATTATCTTAGGAATTGTCTCTGGAGGGGTAGGTGGAATCTTAGTCCTAATTGGCGGTATTTGCTATTTAATAGGTGGAATCAGGAGTTAGCTCTTTCCCCTCTCTCTTTTCATTTATATGTATATTTTTTTCCTTACACAGATTCCTTGTTTTTTAGTAGTTTCAAGGCTATGGAATCGAATTTAGATTTTCTCAAGGAATGTTTAAAAGAGATATTAACTATACAAGGGAATTAGAAACAATTCTATTAAGGAGATTTTAATGAAAAATAAAAGATATTTAATGATACTTCTGGTTCTTTTAATGTGTTTTCAACCTTTAGCCACAAACAATTCAGCAATAGTTGAAGATTACAATTCGGATATGGTTAAAGAAAATGAATTATCAGAAACAGAAATCAAAGAGAGTATTGGAGCAGGAGGAGAAGAGCACTTAAAAGCTAACCTAGTTAGGAATCATGGCTTTGAGGAAGTTGAATCTTCTGGAGTACCTTCGGATTGGGGTTATGGCTCAAATGGATTAAGAAGAATGAATTCCTCCTATCAGGATGACACTTATGTTGGAATATATGCAGGATTACTTCAAGGCTTGGGATCAGAGCAGTTCGCTGGTAGTGCTTATACCTATAGAAGCTCAAACGATATTCCAGAAAGACCTTATCTTGATCAGAGTATTGATCTTGATTTCTGGTATAAATGTAAAGCAAATCCAGATTATAATGCTGGAGGATCTCTATATATTCGAGTCCGTCTTTATTCTGCTATAGGGACACATAACCTTTACTATTATCTTTCCGATGATTTTGTGGACTCTCATTCACCACCAACTAATGCAAGATTTGATTTGGATACAACCTTAGGAGTTTGGACACATTTCCAAAGAAACCTAACTGATGACTATGAGACCGCTTTAGGTGCTTTACCAGCTAATCTCTACATTGATAACGTCTACTTCTACGCTTATTCCCCTTTTGGACCAACAGGAATGGCAGAACTAATAATAGATGAAGTAAGTATGACCAATTTTACCAGTTTTGAATTCTTCCATGAGAATGGAGATTTTGAAGATGGAAGTAACTGGAGATGGTATAGAAGCAATAATGGGTTTAGTTCAATCTATCAAACTGACGACCATACAGAGGGATTAAAAGCTGCTAATATTACATCATATTCCTATTTTGATGGATTATCTGCGTCTACTTCTTTAAGTTCATACTGGAGTGATTATAATGATGTACCTATCGGTCACTATGCAAATGAAATTGGTGATTTTGTTATAGATTTTGATTGGAAATATTTAGATACTCTTAATGGTGGGAGTGGGCAATACGCTACTTTTGATTTATATGCATATAATGGTACTTACTCGATGAATATAATTTGGATGCTGGGAGATGAGGATGATTCTCCTAACTATACGAATTATTCTGGTTCAACATACAGTTATTTCTATGAAAATGCAACAGGTTTTGGAACTAGAGATACCTGGCAGCATTTCTCTTTCGATGTTTATAGTTATTATGAAGCACAAGGATTTGAAAACTATACCATTACTTCAGTTGGTTTTAATGTTTATTCAGGCTACGAAGCAAACTCAACAACAACCTTAATCTTAGATGATTGTAATATAGTAACTTATCCAACTGGTGATCCTACATTTGAAGAAGATTGGTATGAATCAGCTACTCAGCCTTATACATCTTGGGGTGATAGTGATAATTATCCATACAATAGTATAACAGCTGATGCACATTCAGGAAATAGGGCAGCAAATGTAACATCATATGGAGGAGCAGGAAATGTCTATGCTTATAGAGGTATGAGTCTAACTATCGAGGAAAACTATTATACAGATTTCTGGTGGAGATTAGATCAGATACCTGGAAATGATTATTCTTACGCATTCTTTCTATTACAGTTCAACACTGGAGATGAATTATACTATGTTTTAGGTTCAGGAGATGGTTTTGTTCCATCAAATGAAAGTGATTACTACTACTACTTTGTTGAGGATTATAATACAACAGGTGTATGGAATAATCTAGTAAGAAATGTATATGACGATCTATATACTGCTTTTGGATCAAAGGATTATTACTTGATAACAATAAGACTACAAGTATATGCTCCAGGTGGAGAAATGACTTCGTGTATTTTCGATGATATTCACTTCGTTGAAGATACTACTGGACCTGAAATTCTTTCGGTAGATCTGATTAACGTTCCTACTTATTATGAGGAAGCATACGTACATGTATCAGCTGAAGACCAATTAACTGATGTTGATGAAGTTACGATTGAATACCAGGAGGAAGCTTCTTGGATCCCAATTACTACAACAAGAGCTGAAGACGTTTTTGTAGGAGTTGTGCCTTCATTTGATTGGGGAACTACAGTCAATCTTAGAATCATAGCTTCTGATGTTGATGGTTTAGTTACTATAGATGATAACGGAGGAGCATACTATTCATACGACATTGAAGATGACAGGGCACCTCAAATTTCTATCCGGAAAATAACAACGGTTTCAGAATATGGTTTAGCAACAATCGAAGTTGATTGTTCTGATTTTGGAAGTGGAATTGAATTTGTAGTTATTGAAGATAATGGAACAGAAATAGCATTATTAGATACGCCATATTGGTTCATAACCTATATGTATGAATGGAATCCAGAAGTTAAACAAGAAAGTGGGATTCATCATATAACAGTTACTGCACATGATTTTGCAGGAAATACAGCAGTAGATGAATTCAGTGTGGAAGTACTTGTACATCAAGATCCAAGTGCATTTCGAACCTT
>JAEOTK010000384.1 GCA_016839875.1 Candidatus Heimdallarchaeota archaeon | reverse complement strand
ATCCATTTGAATTCAGTATGCTCCCAAGTAGTTGTCACTTCACCTTCAAGATATTTACAGTAAAATGAAATAAACACCATTGGAAATTCTTTTCCACCTCTATAAAAGAAACCTACATCTAGAGGATATTGAACTTCAACTTTAAGTGTTGTTTCTTCTTCAACTTCCCTTAAAATGCCATCTACTGGAGATTCATCAGCATCTAACCTACCGGTTACAGTTTCCCAAGTACTAGGGGCAAAATCCTTTTCATCAGATCTTTTCAAAACAAGGTATTTGTCTTCTCTTTCAATTATTGCTGCCATTCCTACAAATACTTCTTTCATAATAAGAGGAGTAGAATTATAGTATTATTTCAAGTTATCTGCGAACTGGAATGAAATCCTAACAGAAAGCTATAAAACATATCAGCTTACTTTTTCTTTGAAGGTAGGTTACTTGAAAACAGATAACTTCATTGTAAAAGATGCTGAAGATATCAAGAATTACCCAACAGATATAATCTTAGATAAGGTAATTCAAGGAGATGCATTGCAAGTACTAAAGAAAATTCCTGATAACTCTGCAGATCTAGTTTTCATAGACCCACCGTATTTTCTGCAATTACCTAAAAAGAAACTCAAACGTTGGAATGTTAAAACAGATGTTGAAGGAGTAGAGGATGAATGGGATAAATTTGAATCCTTTGAGGAATATGATGTTTTTATTAAGAAGATCCTAGTAGAAACTCAAAGAATCATGAAAGATACTGCTACAATCTGGGTTATCTCAACTTATCACAGTATTTTTAGAATTGGTAAAATCATGCAGGACTTAGAATATTGGATGCTCAATAATGTCATATGGGCTAAATCAAACCCTATGCCTAACTGGCTAGGTGTACGTTTCACAAATGCTACGGAAACTCTGATATGGGCAACTAAAAGTAAAGAGAATAAGAAGTATCACTTTGACAAAGAGAAAGCAAAAGAATTTGGTATAGGTAAGGTTGGAGCAAACCTTTGGGTAATTCCTTTATGCACAGGAAATGAGAGACTAAAAGACAAAGAGGGAAATAAATTACATGCAACTCAGAAACCTCAGGAACTTCTGCGAAGAATCATCCTATCTACTTCAAAAGAGGGGGATTTAATTCTTGATCCCTTAGCTGGAGTAGGGACAACTGGATTTGTAGCTAAAGCACTAAAAAGACATTTCATCATGATAGAAAAAGAAGAAAAATATACCAAAGGTATTAAGAAAAGATTCCAAAATCCAATAGAATTGAAAGAAAAGAAGATAAAGAAGGAATTTTGATTATGATTCTTCTTTGTTTACTTTATATTTATTGAACCATTCAGCTATTTTTTCTAATCTATCTTTCATATGTTTAGGTTTCCCTGATCTACTTAATTCATGCCCTTCTTCAGGATATCTAACTAATTCTGCTTCAGTACCTACTTTTATCAAAGAAGCGAATAACTCCTCAGCTTGAGCAATTGGAACTCTGAAATCATTTTCTGAATGGATAATTCTTGTTGGAGTCTTCATATTGCCCACATATGCAATCGGTGAGAGATCCCACATTGACTGCAAGTCTTCCCATGGAAAATACTTAATCTCATCTTTAATGAATTGAGTAATATCAGTTATACTCCAGAAACTAACAAGGTTGTATACACCCCTTTGAGGAACAGCAGCTTTGAAACGTTGATCATTTCCAATCAACCACACTGTCATGTAGCCACCGTATGATCCGCCTGTGACAAATAGATTATTTTCGTCAACAAATCCTCTCTTAATCACCTCATCTACACCTAGAAGAATATCTTTTGCAGGTTTAATTCCCCAATTTGCAACTATGTATCTGAAGTCAAATCCTCTCCCGCTTGAACCTTGTGGATTACAATAGAATACAACATACCCTTGGGATGCTATGTACTGATATTCAAACCACATTGATCTGTCATGAGGAGACCATGTTGCATGTGGTCCTCCATGTATTTCTACAACCATTGGGTACTTCTTATCTTCATCAAAATTTGGAGGTTTCACTATCCAACCTTGTATTTCAATGGCATCATCGCCCTTATATCGAATTTCTTCAGTTTCTGCAATGATTCTTTCAGATAAGATCCCTTTATTGGATTGCCAAAGTGGTCTGGATTCTTTATACACATAATCATAAACAACTAGCTGTGACGGTTCATCTTTAGAGGAAACATTCATAGCAAGTAAACCTCTAGTGCTATCTAAATCAAAAGATTGAACAATTAAGTCGCTTGAATACAATTTCTCAATTGTCTCCCTATCTAGACTATATCTATAAACAGCGTTTTTCTCCCAATCATCGACTGTGAAATAGACATAATTGGTTTCGTCATCAAATAATACGCTTGATACATGATTATCAATATCTTCGCTGACCCACAGCTCTTCTTTTGTTTCAAGATTAAATAATTTCAATTCAGTATTTTGAGTGGAAATCACTTCTTTGGATGCTGCACTTAAAATAGCTAACCATTGACCATCTTTTGAAATTGAAAGACTAGCTCCAAAGCTATATACTATTCTTAATAATTTTTCCTCCTTAGTTTCAAGGTCAATTTCAAGAAGCTCAAAATCATATAGATCATTCAATTGCTCTTCTTCTTTTTGTCTTAAAACGTACAAATACTTGTTTTCCTTACCAAAAACAGGATTAGAGTAATTCAATGTTCCTGTAGTAATTCTAGAAGTTTCTTTCATTTCTAAATCTAAAACATATATGTGAGAGGTTTTATCATCAAGAAAATCTGTTCCTTGTCTATACACAATTTTGGAGACAACCCTTGGATCAATTTTCTCTTTTTCCTTTTCTTCTTTAGCTACTTTCTTAAGTTTCTTCTTTAAATCTGAATGTTCATCTTCTTTATCCAGATCTTTGTCTTTATCTTCATCCTTTTGCTCATCGAGATTTACTCTATGCTGAAAAACTATCTTAGTTCCATCTAATGACCAATTGAAATAATTTACACCATTTGGTTGTTTGGTAAATCTTACCGCTTCTCCTCCATCTATAGGCATAATAAAGATTTGAGGTTTTTCTTCATTTCCACGAGTACTTAGAAAAGCAATTTTATCCTTCTGAGGTGATAGTTTCATAGATTCATCTTGCGATAAACCGCTTGTAAATTGAATAGGTTTTTCACCGTTTTCATCAATTTGGTAAATTGCAGAAAAATATTTATTCTCTTTCTTACTCATTTTTTGTTCTTCGAATAATATCTTCTTATTAGGTAGTGTTTTCACATTAACTATTTTCTTGAGCGAAAACAGATCATCAATTGAAAATTGTTTTTTTTCCATCTAAATCACCCATTAAACTATGATTTCTTTAAATATGGCTTTAAGAGTTTTTGCGTGAATTGGGATTTGTTTT
>JAEOTK010000383.1 GCA_016839875.1 Candidatus Heimdallarchaeota archaeon | reverse complement strand
TACTCATCCTAATTATGGATCAATTGACCCTACAGAGAAAAATTTCGAAAGACTGGAATTCTTAGGAGATGCAGTTCTAGATATTCTTGTTGCTGAATGGCTTTACCAACATATCGAAGAAGAAGTAGGATTCCTATCACAAATACGATCCTTACTTGTTAAAACAGACATGTTAGCAAAATTAGGTAAAGAAATTCATTTGAAAAAATATATGATTACTCAACCAAAGTATAAGATTACCAAAACAGATATTGAAGATTGTTTTGAAGCACTATTTGGAGCACTATACCTATCAAAAGGAATAGATTCAACTCGTGAATTCTTTGATGAAATTTTTATGTCAGAACTTCTTTCTTTTAAGAAAGATTCATCAACCACAAAAGGAAGACAGAAGATTTTAGATTTAGTTGTCTGCGAAAAAAATCCCATCAACATATTACAGGAATATTGTCAAAAACGCGCATATGATCTGCCAAAATACAAAATTGTCCAGAAGAAAGGAGAAGAACATGATCCTATTTACATCTACGAATGCAGCATTAATATTGGAGAGAAAGAATATATTGGGAAAGGTAAAGGTGGAAGCAAGAAAATAGCACGAACCTCAGCTGCTGGCGATGTTCTGAAGAAAATCAATTACAAAGAAAAATAACATATTTCTCATAAGGTTTAAGTAATTTCGTTATTTAGTATTACTGATGAATGATTCATCTATTAATATTCAAAAGGCAATGGAAATTGTTGAAGTAAAAGCAAAGGAAATTGAAAAATATAAATTAAAATTAATTAAGGGAGAGATAAAAGAAGCTTTACCAATCTTGAAAGAAAAATTATCTTTAAGAAATGAAGATGGTGGATTTTCCTTCAGATTCAGAGAAGATGAAATTAGTACTATAGCTGCAACTATTATGTTTTTCAAAGATTTAAATTTGTTAAACATGCAAGAATATGTAAAAAATGAACTTGAGCAAGCTGTTGATTTCATTATTTCCAATCAGACTGAAGAAGGATATTGGGAGGAACCAGAAGGTATCAGTAAGTTAGATTGTGCAGCTTGGGAATCTAGAGGTTTTGAATCAAATCAAATTTATTGTACAGCGATTTCTTTAAATTTCTTAATTGGTTCAAAACTGAAAAAAGCAGAAAAAGCTATAGAAAAGGGAATCCAATATTTAGAAAAGAAATGGTCAGATGAAACTGGTTTTAGGAGTTATCCTCATGCTCTCTGGAATGCAGTTCCATCGTTTTTTAATCAAAGAGGAGAAAACAATCCAATAGCAAGGAGAGGATTAGAGATGTTGAATACAATTCAACTCCAAAATTATCCAGCGTCTTCCTTAGCATGGATGATGGAGAGTTTTATTAATGCTGGATTTGAGAAACATGCTTTTGTTGAGAAATTACTTGAAGCATTGATTCCTAAGCAAAACTCTAGTGGTCTATGGATTTCAGAAGATGGAGAAGATTTTGACTCTACAACCACATTAACAATACTTGTGATACTCAAAAGATTGGAGAAACTATAATCATTCAAGTATTTTGTTTATATTTTTCTTATTCACTCCAAAACATTTTTTATCTGTGGAAATATCTCACCATTATGATTATTGATGGTCATATAGACGTTCTTCATGCTTTGAAGAAACAATGGAGAAATTTCTATGAAGAACCTGCAAAAGATCATTTTGATCTAGGTCATGTTGATCTACCAAGAATGAGAAAAGGTAACGTTATGGGAGCATTTTTTGCAATTTATCCTGCAAATAATGATTACTATATGAAAATGGGAATAGACAGCTGGTTTAATTTGGTTGAGGATGAAAGAAATGAACTAATACATGTTAAGAATGTAGAAGACTTCGAGAAATGTACTAAAACAAATAAAATTGGTGCTGTTCTACACTTTGAAGGATCAGGAGGAATAGATTCAGAGTTTCACAACTTACGCAACTATTATCGTTTAGGTCTAAGGAGTATGGGATTGAGTTGGACAAATATTAACAAATTTGCAACAGGAGTTAGGATGGATGAAGAAAGAGGTTTAACTTCAGAAGGACAGGAACTTGTTCAAGAAATGAACAAGCTTGGTATTATTGTTGATGTTAGTCATCTGAACATAAAATCATTCTGGGATGTTGTAGATAAAGCTTCAAAACCCATTATAGCTTCTCATAGCAATTGTTATGCTTTATGCGATGATCCACGTAATCTAAAGGATGATCAAATCAAAGCTATAGGAGAATTGGAAGGTACCATCGGTGTAAATTTCTGTGTACCCTTCTTATCCAATGAAAAGAAGGAAGATACGATAACATTTGAAACTATAAAAAACCATATTGATAGAATTATAGATATCGCTGGAATTGATCATGTTAGTTTTGGATCTGATTATGATGGTGCTACTGTTCCTGATATTCTGCAAGATATTAGTTATTATCCAGATTTAGTTGAATATCTTGAAAAGAATGGATACAATAGCAAAGAGTTAGATCAGATTACTCATAAGAATTTCTTAAGAGTAATGAAAAAAGTTTGGAAGTAGATAGTATTAGAAGTGCTTATACACACCAAAGTTAGGTAATATTAACATCTGCTGCCATCTAATCTGCATTTGAAAAGAAAGAAGTAGACTATATCCCATATCTTTTTCGATTCTAATGTTTGTCTGTGTTCTATTAGTATTACTATGATGGATGGGGACACTGATAAAACCACTTCCCTGAACATCAAGTGTTTTATTTCCTTGACTAGTATCTGCAATTATCTCCTGTTCATAATAAAGATGTAAAGAAGAATATTGTTCTTCCTGAACCTCAAATACATTTATCAGATCTCTTGTATTGTTAATATCTGCTAGATCAATTATGAGCGGATCTTCAGATAGATTGATCGTTTTATCTTTGCCATGGACTTTAAATTCAATTGATGTGACAATAAGAACCAAATGATATACTTCAAATGGAGCAGCATTTAAGGATTCAACAGCTACTACAGTTTCATTTTCAACTGTATTTCCAACAATATATAGATTTAGAAAACCGAAATCTTCTCTGTAATCATCCCAAGTGAATGGATCATTAACAAAATCCCGAAAATCAGACAAAATTACTCCTTTATCTCTTACTGTTATAACTGCAGCTAATGACGAACATGTAAGAATAATTACAACAATTGCTACTGTTATTTTGTTCCTGCCATTCATTTTTGTTTATTCCCCATATTTATTATTGTTTTCAGTTGTTTTTATACTTCCTATTTAATTCTTTAAAGTTCATTTTTTTTAGATCATATTGTTATCATGAGATAGATGTAATCAATTATTAGTAAGATACTTGCAAGGATTAACGCTTGATATCTCTTAATCCCTGTAGAGAGATTGATTCCTTGAGCAACTATTATTGTTGAATAGATTTTACAGATGCTGAAAATTATATTTAATAGTATAGTTAACCAAGGTTGGATTGTTGTATTTGTATAGTAAATGATTGCTATTGGTATCAAATATACAACGTAAGGAATAAGTCCAGTAAAAACACCAATCCAGAGTTCTTTGAAATTTGTTTCAGATTTTAGGATTTTAATAACTACAACTATAACTAGCAAATAGAAGTACCAGTGGGCAAAGGAAATCAATGCATTTACAATAGCTCCTCCTTCAAGAATAGACTCAAGTGAGCTGAATTGAGTAGTTGTTACTCCAAATAACCAAGCTACAACAATAAGCAACATATTTAATTCAATCAAACTTCTTAAAGGATCTCCGAAGAAATAATAGAAGATACTTGGAAAAGTGATTTTATCTATAAACCAAGATGTTTCCTTAACCTCTTTAGTTGGAATGCTCTTTTTATGAACTATTGAATCAACCACAATTTTACCTCTTTCATTAAGCTGATAGAAGTTTTGTTGATCCTTCTGTATATACTCTTTTAACATCTTAATATGGTAGAAAAGGCTACCATCTGTTAATTCTAATTCTTCTTTTAGCGATGTGAAAGATATAGTTCCTTGTTCTGATATCAATTTTAGAATTCTTTGACGAATAGGATTGGAAAGTACTCTCATTTCTTCAGAACTTTCTACTATATTCAAAGAACTCATTAGAGTGCTAATAGAATCATCTAATATATAATTTTAACTTTAAAACAAGACTTTAGAAAATTAAAGTTCTCTCTTTAATCTGATAAATAAACACGTATTAAATAATTGCAGAGGGTTATATGTTGGTGAAAAAAAATGAACCTCAAGAAACTTACAATTGGTTTGGGATTTATCCTCCTCCTGTTTGTTACACTGCAAGTTGCAGCAGCACCAGGAGATGGAATAGAATATGAACATAAGAATGGTATTGCTACCATTACGACAGATAATGTTACTATAAGCGTTAATGCCCAAGGAAACATTCCTGTAGTACATTATACTCTTGCATCTGGCTTAACATTCAATGTCATGTTAAAGCAATTAATTGAATATCAAGACTTAAACGGAGATGGAGCGTTTCAATATAATGAATCACTTACTGGAGTACCAATCTTTACACTAACTAGTGCAAAATGGTTATTTAGCGGATTTGAAACAGATGAAGTAGCAGAAGTTGTTACTGCAATTCATTTCAACTTTACTCTAGATCAGATGATGGGTCTTCTTTATCAAGATTTAGACATTACAATAGCATTTCATCTATATATGGATGATGTGAATATTGGTGGGTATGATCTTGTAGGAGGTACTGAACTGAAATTTGATTTATACATTAGTGGCTGGGCTTGGGAAGAAGTTGATAGTTTGCTTGCTTTAAGATTTGACATTACTCCTGCAGAAGGAAGTCAAATTCGTAATCAACACAATCAACAAATCGAAACTACAGTTAACACCACTAATAATGAACTGAAACAAGAAAACAAACTTGAAGTGAAACAGAAGTTTGAAATTCAACAAGAAGGAGAAAAAGCATATTTTGCTTATGCAAATCAATCTAGAATAAAGAACCAATTTGAATCTCAATATAGATATTCTGAAGTAAATGGTTCCTGTTCAGCAAATGGAGCTGGTACCTTACAACTGTTTCTAAGTTTTGAACACTTTGATGAATTAATCTATGACCCTTCCTTAGGTACTGATGATTCAGGTACAGCTGAAACCTCTATCGCATGGGTGTCAGCTATTGTTCTACCAATTCTAGCAATTGCTGTTGTAAAACTAGCGTACAGAAAGAAACAATAATTCTGTTTCATTCTTCTTTTTTTTCATTTTCTTCTGGATGAATAAGTTCTATTTGTCTCCCATATCCCTCATCAACTTCTCTGATAATACCTTCGTTTTGCAATTTCTCTACTCTCTCTCTTATTATTCTTCTAGAAGCTGAACCTCTTATTTTTCTGACTTCTTCAGTAAGTTGAGATAGGTTCAATCTTTCCTTTTTCTCTAAAACCTCAATGATTGATTTAGAAATGTCATCAAATTTAATATCAGGAAATCTTTGAAGAATACGATCCTTCATAGTTATCGTTGCTGATATTGCTGTTAAAGGAGCTTTAGAAATTTGCAAAGAAGAAGTCAAGATTTGTAATAGATTCATCATTTGACCTAATTCAGGATTGCTATCAGAAACCTTATGCTGAAGATTATTTATTTGCAAGATAACATAGTTAATCTTATCTTCCAATTCTTTGATTTTTTGATCAATTGTTTGATCATCTTCAGTCATTTTGTCATTCCTCTTTATCAGATGATTTCTTCCGTTTTCTTATAAGTCTTAGATTTCTTATACTTATAATCTTTGTACCTCTTCTATAATTACGTGCAATGTTTTCAATCAGCTCTTTTGGCAATCCCTCTTTTCTAAGTTTTCTCTTCAGTTTGAATGAATTTTTTCTTCTTCTGAATACATTAGAAATTAGAAGAAATAGGATATACCAAGGAAAAATAAAGAGTATATATAGGATGTAAAGAGTGGATAAAAAAATTGCCTTGATTTTTTTAGTCACTGTCTACACCGCTAATCTTCTTCATCTTTGCTTTTCTTACTATAGTCTATATTTTTCATCGCATTTCCAACAACATTGAAAGTATCAGAGAAATTCATGACTATTGTATCTATCATTTCTTCAGGAATTCCTTCTTCCTTTAGTTGTCTGTAAAGAGCTCCTATTCCTTTGCCATAATTTTCAGCTATAGATGGATCAAATATAGCAGAAAAGATGTTTTTAATCAACTCAGGAACTTCTGTTGAAACTGCACCTAGTATCTCCTTAATTTCCTCTGCATCTGGTTGTCCAGATGATTCAGATTTCTTCTTCTTCTTTTTATCGTCTGTATCGATATCTATTTCAAAGTTCATTTTTACACCTCGTGTTTTTTTCTATGTAAATATTGATTGGTCACTTAATTTTAAACTGCTGGTCACTTTCTGACCACTTTATGCAAGTTAAGCATGTTTCTTTAAATAAGTTCCTTTTTCCTGCGAATAAAGAATGCTAAAACTAAAGAAATGATAAAAGCTAATGCTGCTAGAACTAGAGTAGCTGGCAGCATGATGAATATTTCTTCAGAGAAATAATTTGCTAAAGAACTATCAGCTAGTAAACCCAGTATCAGTGTAGCTGAAATAGCTCCAGATAAACCAATTGTATTGTATAAACCATAGGCTGTTGCTCTTCTTAGTTTGTTTGAAAAAGTACCAGCTAGACTATAGAGACTAACGTTGGAAATAACATAACTAGGAAAACTATAGACAACAAGACCTAGTATAATTTTTGATGGAAAAGCTGTCATCAATGAATAGATAGTAACCTGAACCATCATACCTGCAATGATACAGAGCAATATTTTTCCTATTTTTGTGATTCGACCTAGAAGTAATGCTAAAATTGAACCAAGAATAGTAGTACCAACAAGAAAATAGGAGAAGTGAATTGCAGAAGTATTCAAAGTGTTAATGAAATATACTGATGCAAAAGACCAAAATCCACTAGAATTGGCAAATTGGAAGAACGCAGTAATGACAATTAGGATAAATATAATTGGGAAGATTGTTATTTTAACTCCCTTAATCTTTGATTTATCAACCTCTCTTTGAGTTTCAGACTTTTCTTCTTCCTTAGAGAAAAGAATAACTAAGAAAGCTACTAAGCATACAAAAACAGCTATGAAAAGCTGCAACCCCATATCTGGATTTGATATTATTTCTTGAGAAAAAGCATCAGGAAGAACTGAAGATAATTTTGAAACAAAAGTATCTGGATTCTTAGCAGCATCATGAATTGATCCTGCGATTGGGCTAGATACTCCCCATGCAATGCTAAAAGTAGCAGTGATTCCCCCTAAAATGGTTTCTTTTGTTTTAGAAGATGTTAAAGTTGCATATGCATAAACATTAGAAGTTTGAGCTGATATGAACATATATCCAATCAGCATTACAAGTAGGAACATAATTGAAGTATTCACAAACAATAAGGCAAAATACATAAGACCAGATGCAAGAAAACCAAGTAAAACGAATTTTCGTTTACCAAATCTATCAGCTAGAATACCCCAGACAGTCGTACCAATTGCAACGAGAAGATTAGGAATTATAGTTACAAAACCAAGAATAAAATAAGAATCAACATCAAATATATTTTCTAACCAAATAGGCGCATATGGGGAAAACATTGCTGTAGAAAATCCGAGAAAGAATATTCCTATAAGGATAAGAATCTCATTTCTTTCCATGAAGAATCGCTTTCTTTTTGGTTCCTCAATTTCGAAAGCTTCTTCCTTTTTCTCGGATTGTTCAATTGACACGATTCAGAAATCTAAAGGAAGTTAAAAAACTTTTATCTCAATAGTAGAAAAGTCATACAAAGCGAAAAGTTGATATTTATTCATAACTTAATCCTTTTTGAAAGAGTGTTCGATCATCAATGACCGAAAAAGAACCAATAAGTGTAAAAGATATTTTAATTGAAATGAAAACGCTCTCTGAGATTTGCGTTGATCTTTCTTTTGCGTCATTACTGTATAGTGATAAACACGTAGCAGAACAAGTACTTGTTTTAGAAGAAAAAATAGATATTATGTACAAGAATCTTCTAGATAGATTATCTGTTTCAATAAAGAATCTAAGTCAAGCAGAAGAGCTGAGAATCTATTATACTATAGGAGAAGCTAACAATCTGATCTCTGATTCAGCTGCTGATATGGCAGCCTTAGTTCTAATGGATTTTGATATAGAAGATGAGATAAAGCTAGTTCAACAACATATGGATCAAATAGTGGATCTTGTTGCACTTGATGGATCTTCGGTATTATGTGGAGAATCAGAGCTTTCTGCAGATATTCATGATTTGCTAGGAGTTGATATTTTTGGTATTATCAGGCCTGAAGCGGGATTATTAACAGATTATGATGAAATAATGAAGGCTGGAGATTTACTGATTTTCAGAGGTCCTTTAGCAAATGTCAATCATTTCATAAGCTTAGCTATTGGTGAATTGCCGTCTGTTGAAAAAGCAAGACAACATATCATTGATCATGGTGAAATAGAACCAGAATCTAAATTGAAATATCATCAAGATCTTCTAGTTACAATGAAAGAATCTGCAGAATTAATTGTAGATCTCGCATATCTTTATGCACTAGAAGATTTACCGAACGTGGAAAATCTAATATTAATTACAGAAGATAAAATTGACAAACTTCAATATGAATTAATTGAAGAAGTTCTTAGATTATATGAACAGAAAATGATAGGCAAAAAGACCTTAATGGCTTATCTAAGAATGGCTGATTCTTTTGAGGAGATTGCCGATGCAGCAATAAAAATCGCATTTGGTGTTTCAGCAAGACATAAACCATACTTAATACTAGAAGAAGTAGTAGATGATTCTTCAGAAGCACTTGATTATATCCCAGTAACTAAAGAGTCTCCATATGTTGGCAAAACAGTCAAAGAAGCTGAACACTTGGATGATTTCATGAATATAATTGCTTTAAGAAAGAAAGGAAAATACTTCTTCTTCCCAAAAGACAAAGCCAAAATTCATGCTGGAGATGGACTGTTGATCAAAGAGTATTCAAGTCCAGAGGATGAATAAATCATCTTA
Organism: Candidatus Heimdallarchaeota archaeon; assembly: GCA_016839875.1. The sequence continues at coordinate 13 of JAEOTK010000383.1, read as the reverse complement.
CAAGTATTTTGCT
>JAEOTK010000382.1 GCA_016839875.1 Candidatus Heimdallarchaeota archaeon | reverse complement strand
GGAGTCATGCCAAAACCTCCTCCAATTAGGAGATGATTCACATCTTTAGGAGGTTGAAAGGGTTTTCCATAAAATCCTCTTAAACCTAGTAAGTCTCCCTTATTCTTCATTTGAAGAGATTCTGTTCCAGGTCCCATTTTTGCTACACCAATTTCCAGCAAGTTATTCTCAAAACCAGCAATACCTACTGGAAATTCATCTATTCCAGGTACCCATAGCATAATAAATTGACCAGGTTTAGCTCTTTGAACACCAATTGGTAATTCCAAAATGAAACCAACTGTATCTTCACACTCTTCCCACTTATCCACGATTTTTGCCATTATTGGTTTTGTATTAGGTAAAGTAAGTTTAGTCATTTGTGTGCTCCTCCGATAATTTCACTAATCTTCTTTATATTATGCTCTTTTAGATAATTCTTAACTTTCATCTGTATGAATTTGATTATGTTTTCTGGATATGTCACACCAATTGCTGTTCCAATTTGAACAGCTGAAGCACCTGCAAGTAGATATTCTATAACATCCTCCCCTCTTGATATCCCTCCAACTCCGATTATTGGTATTTTATCACCAAATTGCTCATAAAGATCAAACACACACCTAATACCTATTGGTTTAATTGCAGCTCCTGATAGTCCTCCTCTTTTTGATCCAAGAAATGGTTGTCTAGTTTGAATATCAATTGACATCGCTTTTACAGAGTTTATAGCTACTAGTGCATCACACCCTCCTTCAACAGCAGCATCAGAGATTAATGACATTTTATTGTCATTTGGAGTGAGTTTCACCCAAAGAGGTATCTTTGCTTTCTTTTTCAACGATTGAACTAGTTCATGAATTATATCTGGATGTTGCTCTAATCTTTCGATATTTAACTCAAAAGCTAGCACTTTTAGATCTTTCAGACCTTCTACTACCTCTTCAAATTCCTCGATGGTTTTTCCAAAGATAGAAACGATAGTTGGAACTTTATTGCTTGTTGTTTTAACTATATCTTCTCTAAAGACAGAATACCCAGGATTTGCTAAACCCACAGAACTAATTACACTGCGAATATCCTTTAAGGCAAAAATACTGGGATTGGGATTTCCACTTCTTGATTTTATTCCTATACTTCTTGTTACAACTGCACCTAAACCAGCATCATACATTCTTTGAAGAGAGGAATATGAAGTGCCCATTATGCCTGAGGAAAGAATAAGTGGATTTCGTAATTTTATTGAACCTACACTTGTGTCCAAACTCATGTGAAAACGAATGTCACAGTCTTGAAAAGCTTTACTGATTCACGAAAACTTTTCTTACAATAATATCGTTTTTATACTTAAATTAGTAATCTCACATAGCAAATTTGATAAATAATTAATATTTATCTCTGAACATCAAACCTATAGAATTCTATAATCAGGTGACCTCAACTGACTCGTATCGCTGTTATTTCAGATATCCATTCTAACATCTATGCACTTGAAGCAGTGTTAAAAGATATCCAAAAACGAAAGGTAATTGACGAGATCATCTGTTTAGGAGATGTTGTTGGGTATTACCCTTACCCCAACGAGTGTTTGGAACTAATTCGAGAGCAATGTTCCGTAACAATGCTTGGAAATCATGATGCAGGAGTTATAGGTGATGAACCTGCGTTTTATTTTAATTCAACAGCATATAAGATGATTATTTGGACGCAAGAAAATATAGATCAATCAAATCTAAAATGGTTAACTACACTCCCAAGAAAACGAACAATTGAAAGGAAGAAGAAATCAATATATCTTGTTCATGGTTCACCATTCAAAACTTTTGACTACATGGATGCATTCTCTGATAAACAATGGAAAGTTCTAATCAAAAGAGCTTTTGATGAAACTAATACTGATATGTTGATGGTAGGACATACTCATATCCCAATTAAAATGAAAGTTGGCTCAAAATATTTTCTAAATCCAGGATCTGTAGGACAACCAAGACATGGAGTACCAGGAGCGTTTTATTCTATCTTTAATCTGAATTCCATGACATCCACCATGGTACATCTGAAATATGATTTTTCTCCATTACAAAAACGAATGGAAGAACTAGAGTTACCTAAGTCATTAAGTGATAGATTAAATCATGGAGTGTAAAAAGAGATTGTTTATTCTTCATAATGGTAGTTATTATATAATTTATCTTCAATTTGCTCAATGTCTGCTTCTTGCTTATCATTGTAAAGATCATACAAAATAACTAAAGCAATTCCTTCATGAACGCCTGCTTTTATTGAAAGCTTTTTGTAACTGATACCAGGGTTCTTTGGAAGGATTTTTTCTCTGATGTAACTCTTGATATTGTTATAATTGGGGATTTTTCTTATACCATCTATTAAAATTTCGAGTTTTCCATCAAATCCATTGAAATTAACGTCTTGGATCTTCTGATTCTTGATTTTTTCCTTTAGTTCTTTCAAAGTTTCAGCACTTTTACGCTTTTCATCCTCTTGTTTTGTGCCATTGTCCCCTAAGTAATTTTGCAAAGTATTCATTTTACCCCTTTCAGTCTCAGTTGTTATATAGGTGATATATGTTGAGTATAAAATTGTTTTGTAATACGTTTAGTTAAATAACTATTTCGCTAAAGAAAGAATGTTTTTCTTTGTTGTAACTATTATTTATTAAAGTTAAAAATTTTTTCGTTTCCATTAAAACGATTTTGGTCTCTGAATCATTTATCTCTATATTTCGTAAACAATTTACTAGAATAGATAATCGTGACAAAGAATAGATGATATACATAGCAACACTGATTATCCATAAATGAGTAACATGTAATTTTCGACAAAATTAGATTAAAGCATCTCAAATGCACAAATACAAACATTAGCTTAAAATTCTGGCTACTAGACGTTATACAGAGTCAAAATTACGAATGTAAAATCAAATGTTTGTCTAGTTGAATTTAATTAGATGTACTAAAAGAAGAAACTAGGACTCGTTTTTTTAGTTAGATGTTTATTTGTTTAATTTTTAGTACAAGAGATAGGATAATGACTGCATAAGTGTTACGCACCTATATGTTTATTGTTTTAAGAAGAAGATTCATTTACTAGGCTAATGTTTAATTAAAACAGTTTTTGAAAAATTCATTTTTCAATCCATGCTTTAGCTCTTTCTATAGTTTTTCGCCATTTCTCTTGTAGTTCAGTCCTTCTTGTGTTAGACATTGTTGGTTTAAATTCACTATCGAGTAAGAAATTCTTTCTTATATCATCTAGACTCTCCCAATAATCAACAGCTAATCCTGCAAGATAAGCTGCTCCTAATGCAGTTGTCTCATTTATCTTTGGTTTCTGAACAATTACATTAGAAATGTCGGATTGAAATTGAAGTAAGGGAGAGCAATTTGTAACTCCACCATCTACCCTGATCATATTGATAGCAATATCAGAGTCTTTTTTCATTGCTTCAAAAACATCTTCTGATTGATAACAAATAGATTCAAGAGCAGATCTAATGATATGTTCTCTCTTTGTTCCTCTTGTTAACCCAACAATTGTACCTCGAGCAAATGGATCCCAATGGGGAGCACCCAGTCCTACAAATGCGGGGACAAAGAAAACACCTTGAGTATCTGGGGTATTATTCATTATCTCAGTAAGTTGTGCTTTGTTATCTAGTATTTCCAATCCTTGCTCTAACCATTGTATAGCTGCACCAGTTATGAATACACTTCCTTCAAGAGCATAAGTAATTTCATTGTCTATCCCCCAAGCTATTGTAGAAAGTAAACCATTTTGTGATTTTACAGCTTTTTCTCCAGTATTCAACAGCATAAAATTACCTGTTCCATAAGTGTTTTTGACTTCCCCAACATTGAAACAAGTCTGACCAAACAGAGCTGCTTGTTGATCCCCTGCACTACCAGCCACAGGAATTTCATCCTCAAACAAGCCTGGTTTAGTGTATCCAAACAGATCTTTGTCACTACTTGGTCTAACCTCAGGAAGAACATCTATTGGAATTTTTAAGATTTCAAGCAGTTCTTCATCCCATTCAAGTGAATGAATGTTAAACAGTAAGGTCCTTGAAGCGTTGGAATAATCAGTTTTCAGATTACCGGTTAGTTTCCAAATAAGCCAACTATCGATTGTTCCAAAAACAGCAGATCCTTGATCTACTTTTCTCTTTATTTCTTCTGAATTCTCAAGTAACCATCTGATTTTGGTCCCAGAAAAATAAGGATCCAAAACTAAACCAGTTTTTTCGTTGAAGGTTTCCTCATAACCATTTTTCTTAAGTTCAGCACATATTTCTGCAGTTCTTCGGCATTGCCAAACTATAGCATTATTCAGGGGTTCTCCAGTTTCTTTATCCCAAACAACAACAGTTTCTCGTTGGTTTGTTATTCCGATAGAACAAATCTGATTTGATTCAATATTTCCCAATTTTAGAGCATTTCTGATTACTGAAACACTATTCTCCCAAATCTCCTTAGGATTATGCTCAACCCATCCGAGATTAGGGTAAAATTGCTTGTGTTCTAAATAATTTTTTGAAATCTCTTCTCCCTTTTTATTGAATATCATTGCCCTTGTACCGGTAGTACCTTGGTCAATGCTCAAAACGAACTGCATAATGGACTAGAGTAAAAACAAGATTAAAATTTTTAGGTCTTCTGTTTAGATGAGTGTTTTTTCTTCAGCGCTTCAGTTTTTTTTATTTCTTTGGAAGGTTTTCCTTTGATTAATTTCTGCTTATCTGATGAATAGTGCTTAGTTCTCCATGAAATTCTCTTTCCAGCAAGACCATAATATATAGCTACAAGAACTACAATAATGTTCATCAGCATTGGTATAGGCCAGAAGATATAGAATAGGAGATTACCTTTTCCTCTTGTTCTCCAGTAGATATAATATGAGAAACCCCATGCAAAATAAGCAAGAGCATTTACTATTATACCAACAGAAAAATCCCACCATAACCAATCAGCAGTATATGTGAATGATCTCACCAGAAATATTGGTGCAAGGATTACATATACTAACCAAAAACCTACAAAGAAGATTCTCCATGGAGTTAATGTATTGATTCCTCCCCAAATCATTCTTCTAAATCCTCTGAAGAAGTCTGCGAATTTATCTGGATACATTCTTGTTGTAACTAGTTTTGTTCCATCAATGAAATTTAGTCTTAATTCTTTCTCTTTACATAGTTTCGCTAGAGCTACATCTTCCACTAAAGAAGTACTCACAGCCATATGCCCACCAATTTGATTGTATCCATCCCTTGTGAACATCATATATTGACCGCTTGCAATAAAGGAATCTTTGTTGTATGGATTATTAATATCGTTTCGAGGTCCTCCTGCAAGGAAGCTTAGAAAATACATGAAACCTATCAGATACTCATACCATCTTTCAGCTACCTGATATGGGAACAACGAGAATAGTTTTGCATCTACTCCAACAGTATGACCTACAGTAATTTTCAAAGAGTCTGGTGTATGATATGAATCCGCATCAGTAAATAGGAGAATATCTCCTTTAGCTTCTTGATAACCAACATTGCAACCATATGATTTACCAATCCAACCATCTGGTAAGTTTTCATCAACTACTACTTTAACACCAAACCTTTTTGCAATTTCAACAGTCTTATCTTTGGATCCTCCATCTACCACAAGAATCTCTTTATTTTTATAATTAAGATGAGTTAGACTTTCAAGACACTTTCCTATATTCCCTTCTTCTTCCAAAGTTGGAACAATAATACTTACAAAAGGAAGCTCTTCTTCTTGCAAATCAAGTATTTGCCAACCGTTTTTACTGTAGATGTAAACAACAATGAAGTATACAAGACAGGCGATAACTAGTATTAAATATATTGATTCTAAAACGAAGCCCATATCATACACTCCTTTATTGATGCTTTAAGAAATGTTAGCTTATTTAAATACTTTATTTAGCAACGGTAGAAAAAGACTATAAATACAGAAGATTTGAGGTATTAGATACATATTCAGAGATTATCTCTGGGTATGAGATTGCTTAGTTGAATAATATCTTGTTTTCCATTTTACCTTCGATCCGCGGAAGCCAGCATATAATCCAAATGCAACAACAATGAAATCTACTATCATCGTAATTGGGAAAAACAAAATGAAGTACCATTTTAGATCCCCTTTTTTCCTCCAATAGTAGTAGATAGCTAATGCATATATCAAATAGAGTGAAATATTTACAATAATTCCAATAGTATAATCCCACCAAAACCAACTATCATGAGTAAAGAATGAGTTGACCATAAAATATGGTGCTAGAACGAAATAAATTAGCCATAATACAATAAAAATCAGTCTCCATGGAACGACTGTAAGAACTCCTCCTGAAATTGATTTCTTGAAACCATGGAAGAAATCGTTAAAGCCATTAGGATACATTCTTGTGCTGACTAATTTTGTTGAACTAATGAAACTGAGCTTCAATTCTTTCTCTTTACATCGTTTTGCAAGGGCTAAATCATCAACTAGAGAATGGATTACTGCCATGTGTCCTCCAATCTCATTATATCCTTCTCTAGTGAACATCATGTATTGACCGATGCCAAGGTACGCATTCTTTGCGTATGGATTGTTTATATTGTTAGTGGGTCCAGTAGCTATGAGACTAAGGAAGTAAAGGAAAGCTAGAAGATATTCATACCATTTCTCAGCTTTTTGATAGGGTAACATTGTAAATAGTTTCGCTTCAGTACTGAGAGTATGCATCACTGTGATTTTCAATGATTCAGGAGTATGATAGGTATCTGCATCAGTAAATAGTAAAATATCACCTTGTGCAGCTTGAAAACCTAGATGACATCCATATGATTTGCCAATCCAGCTTTCTGGAAGCTCAGAATCTACTATTACTTTGACATTAAATTTCCGAGCCAGCTCAACTGTCTTATCTTTCGATCCACCGTCAACAACAATTATCTCCTTCTTTGGATAGTCAAGCTTCTCTAAGCTTCTTAGACACTTTTCAATATTGACTTCCTCTTCAAGTGTGGGAACTATTACACTAACGAAAGGAAGATCAGCATCATCCATGTAATAGAACTCCCAATTATCTCTGCTATATCGGAAGAGAATGTAGAGATAAACTAAGCAACTAAACACAACAGTGAGGTAAATAGAATCAAGAATCATTCCCATAAAGTATCAACAACTGAGGCTAATTAGAAAAGTAATAGCAGTTATAAATTGTTTAATGTTCAAAATTCTCCAATATCATACAAGAGAGATTTCAGAATAATAAAATTAAGAAAAGAGATAAAAAGAAAGGTTTTAGGTTGTTTTGATTGGCCCTTCAGGAGTCATATATACAGTGTGCTCGTGCTGACTTACAAATGAATCTGAAACATCTGATAGAACATGATACTGATATATTGCACCAACTTGTGCTAGTTCTCTAATACCCATTTTTGCTTTTGCTGTCCCAACTTCTTTGTATATCCATCTAGTAGCAACAGGCATTTTATGATATTCTTTATCAAGCAATCTTCTCACTTGCTTTGCTGCATCTGTTCTTAATGGAAATCTTCCTTCTGCGAGTCTAACTATATAGCGTTTTGTTCTATCTTGATGAGATTCTCCTGATCCAGTAGAAGCAAAAGTTTCTATTGCATAAGCTTCATCTTGAAGAATCAAACTACCTTTTCTTCCAGCAACATTAGGAATAGATTTTGGACCATGCACTCTATGTTGCATTAAGAGATGTCCTGAAAGATCCTTTATTGTAGTGAATCCGTATCCTTCAATGATATTCTCGATCAAATCTCCTAATTTACCTGTATATCCTCCTACCCTGATAACTTTTACAGCTGTTTCAGTTGCTTCACGACTAGCCTTGATAAGATCATTATGAACATCTTCGAAAGCTACTGTAAGAGCAGTATCTGCAATGTATCCATCATATTGAACACCGCAGTCAATCTTAACTACATCTCCTTTCTTGAGTTTCAATTCATCTTCCCATGGGGATGTATAATGTGCACAATGATTGTTAACAGAAACATTTAATGGAAAAGCTGTTTTCATTCCAGCTTCTTTTATCATTTTATCTGCTGTTTCACACAAATCTAATGCCTTTACACCAGGTTTAGCTATTTCTTTTAAGTGCTGAAGAATTTTACTTGCTACTTCACCTGCTTTTTTGTATTTGTCTAAGATAGTTTCTTCCTTTTCTTCTTCTACTTCTTCTACAGGTTTTTCTTCTGCAACTTCTTCTTTTCTAGGACCAGCCTTTTCAACAGGAGCTTCTTTAACAACTGGTTTTTTAGCAGGAGTTTTTTTAGCTGCTGGTTTTTTAGCTGCAGGTTTCTTAGCTGCAGGTTTAGCTGCAGGCTTTTTAGCTACAGGTTTTTTAACCGCTGGCTTTTTAGCCGCTGGTTTCTTAGCTGCAGGTTTGGCTGCAGGCTTCTTAGTAGCAGGCCTTTTTGCAGTAGGCTTCTTTGCAACTGGTTTTTTGGTCTTTTCTTTTTCGCTAGCCATTACTTTCACCAGAATTGAAAAACTCTTAATTTGATTATATTTAACTTTGATGTTTTAACACTTTGTTTTAATCAAAAATAAAAGAAAAGAAAAAAAGAAGAGGTTAAGATTATATGATGCTTGGAAGACCGTAGAAAATACAACCGATAGCTGCTATTATCAAAATACCAACAAATACCCAGTTTGCCCAGTCTTTGTTTGAGCTGAATTTCTTACCATCTGGTGTAAACATTCTCTTAATCATGACAATAGGTCTAGGAGTTCTTCTATACCACCCAACTATTGTAACTTGAGATCCTATTAGTTTTTCAACTCTGAACAAGGCAGTAATCCATCTCATAAAGCCGAATAGAGGATTGTAGTCTAATGTTATAATTCCAGATGGATCTTGTAGTACAACATCTTCACTGAAATAATACCCTGGGGATCCTCGACCAATTATTGTACCTTGAAGGTTAATTGGCTTTCCTCTGAAAGGTGATGCTTCAGCAAAACCGTCATCTGATGTGTCTGTTACTGCTCCCATAATCTGTATCAATGGAATTTCCTTTTCCTTGTGTAATCGAGGATACTTGATTCTTGTTCTCCAAACCCAAACCAATGCAGCTAGTCCAAATCCTGAACCTATTCCTACCCACATCCATGTGATACTTTGACCATAGAAATATGCTAAAGCACCTATTCCAGGTCCCAAAAATATGAATGCTGGAGCTATGTACATAAGAAATAGATCAACAAGGAATTCTCCCCATAATGACTCCTTGATTTGGTCTGTTCCTAGTGTTGGAAATGCTCTTTTTATTCCCATTTCTTCGGCTTGATCATCTAGTGCTAATAGTCTCTTTGCAGCAAGTGGATGAGTGGATTGAAGTTCAAGAAATGTACCCCAAGGAGATTCTAGATCCCAAGCAGCTGCTTTAACAACCATATTAGGATCAAGATCTCCACCTGTTGATTGAGCATAAGCTGTCATAACCAAACCATTTGCTGCTTTAACATCGAAGATATTCAGAGATCGAGTAGCATTTGAAAAACCTAGACGTCGATACTCTCTAACTCGAGTTCTACGATCAACTTTTTCATCTCCTGCTTTTGCAGCATGTTGTGCTTGGGATTGAACCATCCCATATGCTATCTTAACTAGTGCAGTAGACAATCCTTTAGGATTCTTCGTCTGATCCGCAGCGAAATTATCTGCATAATATTCTCGAATTCTACTCAAGAATAGAACTAGGAATTGGCTTAGTAGATAGAACAGATAAGTAACTACCATTGTAACAACTGCAGCAGCTGCAATATAACCAGCTTCTTTATCTCCTCCTCTTACACCTACTCGTAGAAAACCTCTAGAAAAGATGTAGAATGTGTACATAATCATTGGAACTGCTGAAGCAATTGTCATAAATAAGAAATCCATGTGTGCAATATGTCCAAGTTCATGTGCAACAACAGCTCTCTGTTCCTCTGGAGTCAAAAGTGTAAGAATACCATCTGACAGAACAAGTCTTGCATTCTTTCTAAATCTACCATAAGTTAATGCTGTTGGCATTTGGTCATGAATCATACCTACTTTTTTGATAGAGATATTTTGAGCAATATTCTGGTCAGCTATAAATTGAGCTAAATGAGGTGGAAGTTGCATAGGATCAATCCATGTCATTTTATGCAGCCATCGGAAATTCAAATCAAGCAACCATGGCGATATTAGAAATTGTAAAATCACTACTCCTACAGTAATCAATATTGGAAAGGCAACATACATTGAAGATCCTAAGATTGTTATAAATCCTCCACCAGTTGCCCAATAAGCTATTGCAATTACAGCGATTACTACGCCATACACCATCGCCCACAAAAACGCTAAAGTTAACATTCCTCGTAATGCGATTCTTAATTTCATAAGTATCAGATAAAAATTCTACACACTAGTATTTATTGCTTTGTTTTTCAAGTAAAAAAAATAGAAGAAGAGTTTTAAACAAAAGAGGGCAAGTTGACTTCTATGGGGAAAGAAGAAGAACATGCTTTTTCTAGATTACTGCACCAATAATAGCAGCATAATGTAATGAAGCTCCTATAATTATCAAAATATGGAATATGTCATGAAATACAAATACACCTGGGAACGGTTTCTGTTTGTTAATTGCATGGAAGAGTGCTCCTATTGTATATGCTAATCCTCCGAAAAGAACAAGTAGAAAGACTCGAAGGGAAAATCCTTTGAACACATAATTCATACGAATTGCTATCATCCATCCCATTACTATGTAGATCCCAACATCAAGCCAGGTAGGAACATATACTGCAAAAATTTTGAGTATTGATCCAAATGCAACAAAAACCCATTGCAGTGAGATTATTATCCATCTAAATGTTCCGTCTATATACAAGTAAGAAACGATGGTGTATGAACCTGCAATCATGAAGTAGATAGCTATGTGATCTAACTGCCTCCAAAAAGAAGTTTCATCGCCTTCTTTTTTTAGAGTGTGAAAGACTGAGCTTCCTGTAAACATAAAACAGAGACAGAAGGAATATATTATACTTACTACTAAAAGAGCATTATCTCTTCTTGTCATATAAATTAGATAGATTGAACCTATAATTGCAAATACTAAAGCTACATAATGAGAATAAGAGGCAAATCTTTCAGTGAGTATTGGTTTGCGAAATTTCATACTTATTTGTTAATGAATCTATCTTGTGTATAATAATATGTGTGATACTCGATTTTTTTTACTAAGATTATAGACTAGCTTAAGATTATGATTTAGAAACACAACTATCACCACATAGCTATAATAGAAGAAAAAAAAAGATTGTTGAGAAAGCCATAAAGAAGATTGAAGCAAATGAGAATAAAAAGGGAGGTTCCATCAAATGAATGAAGAAGAACCTGCTTTTGAAGAATTGATGGAGGATTATATTGCTTTGTTTTTCAAGTAAAAAAAATAAAAGAGAGAAATTATTACTTTCTCTTTCGTCTTATTCGGTTTATTATTGGGATGCTAATGATTACAAACATAAATGATAGGTAACTGTAACTTGTTTCTTCTACTGGATATGCAAAAGCTTCTGTTCTTGGACTTTTGATTGTAGCCAATGGGATTCCATCACAAGTAAACCCAGTATCTTTGTCAAGTAGAGATAAGACAGTTGGAGCAATATCAATTACATTCATTCCACCCATATTTGCATTCTGATCAATACCTGGACCAGCGACAATGAATATTCCGTGCATGTCAGCATTATCATTCAAATATCCATGCATTCCTACATAGGTGCTCCCGAAGTTCCTGGTTCTATTAGCGTCTAGCCAAACCGATATATTTATCCCTCTTCCTAGGTTGTTCCCTAACTCAATCATTTCGTGTTCTTCATTGACATATACTGCGTCTATACCATCTTCACCTTCTAAATAACTGGCGAATTCTTCTGCTTTTGTTGTATTAGTTTCATCAACGAAATATAAGTAACATAATGGTGCATCAACAGCTATAATTGGATCTAATCCTGTTTGTACTGTTGCATTGATGAAAAATGGTTTATCTTCAAGGAAGTAGTCATCATCAACAACAGTTGACATTCCATGATCTGAGGTCAAGATAATAACAGTATCTTTCAACATATCGGCGTTTTCTAATTGAATTAGAAACGAACCAATTGCGTTATCTACATTTGTTAATGCATTAGTCATACCAAGAGTATTATAACCAGAGTAATGTCCTGCTTGATCAATTCCAGGGAACCAAGCATAAAAGATACCAATTTCCGGATGATCTTCTATCAGAGTTACAACTTGATTAGCAACACCATTATTTGTTCTTTTATTTTGAGCCCCCATGTAATCATAGTCATAAACGTATGTTGGTGCAGCTCCTTCATACTCAGTTCCGTCATCTACATAAGGCCAAGCTATAACAGCTGTTGCTATATCATTTTCTTCAGCATGGAGTACAGAAGGTTTGGCTTGAAGAAGATGTAAACCTGTGTTTGTATTTCTATAAGGATCAGCTGGAGCAGCAAACATAGAATATGTATAATTATCCACCCAATCATAGAAGGTGTTACCTAAGATTCCATGAGTTTCAGCATGACATCCCGTAATTATAGAAACATGATCTACAGCTGTTAATGTAGGGTTTGATGGTTTACAATAATCAGCTTTCACTCCTTGTTCAATCAACCATTCAATTGCAGGCAATTCTGTAAGGTTGAAATAATCGTGCCTGAATGCATCTATACTAAACACTACTACTCTTGAGATTGTATTTACCCCTTCACCTGTAGTGAAATCCTTCGTTAAACTAATCACTACTTGTGAAGTTGAAAAAAGCAAAATCAAAGAAACAGTTAGTATCATTACTTTTGAGATTTTGAGTTTCATAATGACCATCTGACAATTGTAATAAGGAGTTAAAATTCTTTCGTAGCAAAGAGGTAGAAATCGTTAAATAATTGACAAAATAGAGCTGATATTTTCAATAATACCTGTAGAAGGTGTCATTCTCTTTCTTGTTCCTGGAGCCCCATCATTTCCAAGATAATAGAATCTGATACCTGCACTGATGGCAGTTTCTGCATCTAACCATGAATCACCAATGAATATTGTATCTTTCCTCTTCTTACCAAAGTGTTCTATTGTTTTTAATATCCCCTCGGGGTCAGGCTTTGGATTAACAACATCATCTCTTGTAAGAACATATTCAAAATAGTCTTGCAGCTTATATTTCTCTAATCCAAAATCCGTCAATTTCCTTGAATTGTTGGTTAAAATTGTAATAGTGTGTTTGAGTTCTAATAATTTATCTAAAGTTGGATGAACATCATCTTCAATAATTGCCGTTTCGTAACCCTTTAACTCTTGGTCTTCTATATATTCCCATGAATCATTGAGAATATCCTTCGATTTGTCATATTTTTCAATGAACTCTATTAGTTCAAGAATTGATCTATATTTTCTGCTGATTTTTTCGAACACTTCAGATGCTACAAAGTTTTTTAGTACTGTTCTGAGTTTTACTCGCATTCCTTCATAGTCAATGTTTGATTTAATCAATGTTCCATCTAAGTCAAAAATTATCAGCAATTGAGAAGACATTTTATAATCATATGAAATTTACTGTAGATTTAAGTATTATCCTATTTCTCGCTTATTTTGTCAGTTTCACAATAGTTACTTTTTTAATGTTATTAGGTGAATAGTAGTTTGGTGTCTTTTTGAGTGTGAAAGTCCCTGAATTTCAGTTTATTCATTATGAACCCGTTTATTCCAAGATAGAGGACGTCTATTATCAGTTTTCTCAAATCTTAGAGAAATTCAAAGAACAAAGTGATGATAATGTTGATGCTAAAGTACTTTCATATTTCTACGAAGGAATGCTTTTGCTTC
>JAEOTK010000381.1 GCA_016839875.1 Candidatus Heimdallarchaeota archaeon | reverse complement strand
CTCATAACATAGAACGACACTGTAGGTAACATGTCCCAAATTGTAGAGTTGTCTTTTAACCATTTACCAAATAAGGCATCGGTAGCTTTTGTTATTATCCCAATATTCTGATTAGGAAAGGTTATCACTCCAGTAGATTCTCCATAGAATCCACCATGAACCCATGGTCCCATGATTAGTTTTGAATTACCATTTGCTCCTTCTCCACCTTGATTTTGATATCCAAGAAAAGCATCTATAGTGTTTTGTGTAAAAATATCACACCAACCACCCATATGAAGAGCTGGTACATGGACATCAGAGAAATTATCTACTAATCTTCCTGCTTCCCACATTCCATTGAGCTTTTCGTTGTCTTTTATTAAATCTAGACTTTCTTCAGGAAAATCATTGCCACTAATCCATGGTAAGATTAGTTCATTCCTAAGTTCTCCTCCTCTGAAAATTGACTCATAGATATCTGCAGTAGCTACTATAGGTAATTGACATTTCAGTGTACTTGGAGCATTCGGAGCAAGAAGATACTGAGCAATACCTAAAGCTGATGGTCCCCATGTACCTATCTTGCCGTCACACCAAAGTTGATTCGATATCCAATTTAGTGTGTCCTGTCCATCATTTTGTTCAGTTATGAATGGTAAACTTTTCTCTCCTTCTGAATCAAAAAATCCTCTAAAATCTTGAATTATAACAATATAATCATCATAAGTATATCCAGCCAGCATGCTAAGCATACTTTTTCCATAAGGAGTCCGAACCAATATTACAGGTAAAGATTCATTGATGTCAGAAGGGATGAATACTGATGTTGATAATGGTGTGCCATCTCTCATTGGTACGTCATATGGAACTTCCATATACCCATTGTGTGATGTGCTATTTGAAGGAAAAGTCCAGCTAAAAACTTGTGGTTGATTCCTTAATCTTGGAATGTAAACTGATAATAAAGTAACAGTTGTAGCTACAATTAAGCTAATGGATATGATAAGTGCAATTTTCTTTTTCACACATAGAATATTACTTGGTTAAATATAATATTTTAGTAGTGTATTTAGTTCAAGAATTATTGGAACAAGTCCTATACATTACGTTTCAAAAGAATTATAAACGCACGTAAAGTCTCTGAATTGGTAATGTTGAGAGCGACTCAGAAGATACTTTGCTTAATCGTTTTACTAGCAGTTCTATCTACTAGTATAACTTACGTTTCAGCTGAAGAAAATGAGAATATAATATATATGTCAAATTACTCAATTGATGGAGGTTTACTCGAATCATATCCTGTTAGAGATAGATTTGGAAATCTTCACACATTTCTGCATATAGAAGCATCAGAAGGAGAAAAATTAGTCCATTTATATTATGAAAACGGACAAATGAATTTCACAGTTATTGAAGAAGATGCTCTTGGAATACAGATTAGGTGTGTTTATCAAGTTGGTATTGTTTACTCGAAATCCTTTATTGGGGGAGATATGGTTTTCTATTACTACACAAGAGCTGCTCAGAGATCATTCAATGAGGAAATTACTCAATTAACCGGTGCTGAAGTTCTCAACAACGTGTTTGATATTAAGGTCATTTATGCAAATGATAAAGTCCATCTTTTCCATGATTATGTTTATGGACCATTTGGTATGTTGAAAAACATAACTAGATACAGTGGTCGTCCATTATCAGCGTTAACAAATACATTCGAAAAAGAAGATTTCTTAATAGCAAGTGATTCATGGAAACAGATTTTAGATTATACAGTGGATGATGAAGATAATATCTGGTATGCTTTTCGATATGCTCCTGAAGGTTTTGGTATAGGAATAGGACAGCTTGCAAATGAATCTGTGTATTTTAAAGCAAACCGAACATTTAGTAATGTACTTCATCCAGTGGATCAAGTTAAGATTCAACCAGAAACAGGTTCAGAATCTCTGTCCTTTGTATTTACTAATCCCCAGCAAATTTACTGGGGTTCATTTAATGGTTCTAGAATAACTGAAAATTCGCAGTCAACATTCTATAATAATCCAATTGACATATCTTATAATACTGAAGAAGAAAATAAAACTGTCTTAATTGCGGATCAACTAGAAGATAGCGAGAATGTTCATCTTTATGTTGGAGAGTTTCAAGAGGATCATTGGGTGATGTCCAGTATTCAGAGTGAACACCCAATCAGACATGGATATTACTCAAGTTATCTAAATAGTGGAGATTTTATTGTCTTATACAACTCAACTGTTCAACCTTCTCAATATACAGGATTAGGAACAAGCTATAGAGAAAAACAAGCTATGGGTATCTTTGTTGTTACAAGCTACAATTTCGTATTAGATGTTTATATTGAAGGACTAACAACATTCAATCCCTTTGTAGAATTCCTCCAGAATTATTGGTATATTGTAGTGATAATTATAGGATCATTAATACTTGTTGGAGTTCTAATTTTCTTAACTTGGAAATTCAAAGGTGAATCTATCAAGAATTTCTTGACTGACAAATCTGTAGGAGAATACAACAGATTCGCTCTGATATTTGTCAACATAGGGAGATTCTTCTCTAATGCTGTAAGTACCATTTTTACAATCTGGTTCTCTAACAAAAAACGATCACTACTTACTTTAGCAGGCTTTATTATCACTGGTTATCTACTTAGTTCAGCTATCATAATTGCACAATCAGAAGAACCAACAATGATCAAAGCCTATGAAAGATCCTTCTCACTAGGAAACGACGGAATTATGTCTGCTACAGTTGAAACATCTTTTATTGCTTCAACTGGGAACCCTCTCAATCTGTCCTCAGATTATGCAAGTTTAGCAAAACAAGAAGTACTTGATTTATTTCAAGGTACAACTTTTAACAAGTATATAGAAGGAATTGAATCATGTTATTATGTTTCTGCGAGTATCCTATCAAACAAAAATACCACATATAATTTTCAACACATAACGGCTTTACCTGATAACTCGGATCCTTTCTTTGAAGTGGTGTTAACTGAAGGGAGAGTACCTCAAGCTGCAGATGAAATCTGTCTTTCCCAACCTATCGCTAACACACTTGAAATATCATTAAATGATACTTTGACTGTGGTTGCATCAAATAGTATCTCAGGAACACCTGATTCAGAATACTATGTCCCTCTTAAAGTGGTAGGATTCTTCCCAACGACTCAAACAACAAGAACTGATCGAATTACTAATACTCTTGGCCTTTCTGATGATCTCTATCTAGTTTACAAGACTACACATATTCTGACTAAACAATCATTCTTCTTTGATATCTTTAATAATGCTACAAGAGTTAATTTACCAAAGGTTTATGGTTATTTTCAGTTGGATACAAGTTTCAGTGAATTTAGTATAGATGAAAGAACATCGATTGTAAATGAACTATCAACTACATTCAGGAGTAAGGTGTTTTCCCTAACATTTGATGAGACCGCAGCAGTAAAAGTTACTAATGAAATGGAATCTTTCTTCAGTAATTTTAATACTTACTATCTCAATAACATGGCAAGACTTCTAATCTTTGCAATACCCGCAATTCTTCTGTCAATATATATGGTATTTGAATCTTCAGAATTGTTTTCCTCAAGCTACGAAAAAGAAATAGAGATTCTACGAAGCAGAGGACTTTCCAATATGAGGATAACATCTATCTACTTGAGTACGAGATTAATTGAAATTCTAGTAGCGTGTGTAGCAAGTTATGGTTTTGCTGCATTAACGGCAGGACCTTTAATAAAGATTAATGGTTTCATTAGTTTTGATAATCCAGATGCTGAATTGGTGTTAGGGAATATTTTATTTGCAATGTTTGTTGTTGCATTAGTTCTATTCGTGATCTCGATACCTAGAATAATTATTATCGTTACTAGAAAGAGAAAAATTGAAAAGGCTCCTAGTACGATCAAAAAGATTCTCACTTTTATTTCATGGAGAGATTTATTCTTCCTAATGCTTGGATTAGGTTTATTCTTCTATTTCTATAACGAAGCCTTCGTAGCATACTATGAATCTAGCATAAGTAATTTCACAACCTATCTCCTCTTAACTATTGCAGGTGCAATTTTTACTTTACTAGGGGGATTACCTTTAGTAGTAAAGATTCTAAGCGCAATGTGGAAAGGCATAGGTTATATCGTGTGGAAATCAAGAAAAAGAAAAGCTAATTTTATGTTTGCAGAGATAAGCAAAGACATCAGATATTTTGAAAATATCACTTTAATTTTCCTACTAATAATAATGATCCTCCTACCTGTTATGGTAGTACCTTATTCCAAGGAAACTACTCTAACTGAGCAAGCTTATTTCGTTAATGGATCTGATCTAAGAATTCAGAATTGGAACAATGTTGAAGGTATTTCAATGAATGAGATAAAAGCACTGGAAGAAGTTAGTAGTGTAACAAATGTCAAAGTATATACGATGATCATTATCCTAAGATGGGGTATATCTACGGTAACAATGCCTGTCCGGATGGTGGTGATTAATCAAACTGATTTCATTGATACGGTTGTGAAACCTTCAGATGATGTCACAGATTTCTCTTGGTCACAAGTTGCTTCCTTGTCTTCAACTTCAGCACTAATGTCAAAACCAATGATGGAAGAATTCCACATAGATGTTGGAGATAACCTATACATTAGTAATTCCACTCACGATCTTGAGATAATTGCAGGTTTCGACTTATTTCCAATTTACTATTTACTACAGGACTATGATGAAGGAGGAAGTACAATAGTAATAACCTCAGACCACTATAACAATCTTGTAGCAACAGGCCAATACGCTTTCAAGATGCAGGATGATTTACTCATCAGATTGAAAAATCCAAATGCTGTAGCTAGAGTAAAACAAGTGATTTTTGATGCAGCAGGTACTCAACTAGCAAATGATTATAATGATATAAAAGATAGTCTAAAAACACCGCTCTATAATGTTTTCATAATAGAGATGATACTTTCTCTCTTTGTATCAATTGCAGTTTTATTGTTTTCCAGCTTTACAACAGCAATTAAAATCCTAGAGAAGAGAGTAATAAAACATGACATAATGAAAAAGATGGGAATAAATGTTGGAACCATTATTAATATGTCATCAATACAAACGATGCTAGCAGCTATTCTTCCTACGTTGATAATAGGATCAGCAGTCGGATTCTCAGTAATGTATCCAACAATATTGCAATTAAGCTATGGAGCAGTTCCTTATCCAGTAGTAGTAAAGTATCCTATAGTGTTACTAGTGCTACTGTTCGTGGGAGTACCAGCTCTGGTATACCTAAGTATAAGCTATTTCCTGAGAAGAGAATTCCAGAAGTATGCACCAACAATGATGGAGTGATAAAAATGATAATATGCAAAGACCTCATTAAAGTGTATTGGGATCCAATAACAGACGTGAAAGTATCAGCTCTTAGAGGGCTGGACCTTTACATAAAAGAAGGAGAAGTAGCGAGTATAATTGGTCCTTCTGGAGCAGGAAAAAGCACACTTATCAAAATATTGTCTGGAACAGAGAAACCGAGTGGTGGAACAATCTACATAGATAACGTGAATATTGCGGGATTAGCAGAAAGACAAATGAGAGATTTCAGATATGGGAGAATGGGGATAGTAAACCAGTTTGTCAATCAAAATCTATTGTCGCAATTAACTCTTGAAAAGAATATCATGCTACCAATGAAAATGAGATATGTTCCAAAAGAACAAGCAAAGAAAGAAGTAAACGAATTACTGAAAATGCTCAATTTAGAAAAAATAAGGTCAAATCCAGTAACTAAAGTGTCTGGAGGAGAAGCTGTTAGGGCAAGTATAGGAGTAGCATTAGCAAAGAAACCATCACTATTACTAGCAGATGAACCAACAGGGCAACTTGATACTGCTAACACCAACGATATCATTGAAACTTTCCGTGATTTGAATAAGGATTATGGAACAACAATTCTTGTAGTCACACATGATTTGAGATTTAGGAACGCCTTCAAAAAGAGCTATATTATTAGGGATGGAAGACTTGTTGGAGTCAACACAGATTTAGACAGAAGTGAACTAGAATTCATATTACGACCTCAAGAATCAACCTTACAATCTGTTATAGACAGTTCGCAGTTTGTTAGATTACCTGATGAATTATATGTTGCAAATAACTTCAAACATATGGTTGAATTTGACATTCATCCCTCAAAGAGATTTTCTATGCTATTTAATCCAGACGAAATTACAAGAGAGGAAATATACGATATACTAAAAGGTGAAGATGATTTTGACTTCGAAGAACATGTTAACAATCTCTCAAAAGGAAAGAAGATATCATTCAGTGAGATTCAACCAATTCTAGAAGAGGAGTTTCAAGCTCCTAAAGGTAAAAAGAAGATAATAAAAGTAAAGGATCTCTGTAAATCCTTCCCAGCTGGCAGAATGCAAAATGATGTTTTGAAGAGTATATCCTTTGATGTAGAAGAGGGTGATTTTGTTGTTATTTCTGGAAAAAGCGGAGCTGGAAAAACCACATTAATGAATGTAGTATCTGGAGTTGAGAATCCTGATTCAGGAGATATAGAGATAAAGAACTTCGATATAGTAAACGAGGATGCAAAAAGCATAGCAGATTTTCGATTCCATGAAATAGCGATGATCAGTCAAGTGAACAACCTCTTTGATCAATATACAGTTAATGAGAACATGGTTATTCCTCTCATCTTTAACAGCAGAAAGGAAATTGACCTTTCAAATGGTGACATATCAATCATTGCAGATGATGTTGAGATTAATCATAGAATCGACCAATATGCAGTTGAACTGAGTGCAGGGGAGAGACAACGAGCTGCACTAGCTGTTGCACTAGCAAGAAAAGCTCCCATTATTCTTGCGGATGAACCTTCTGCTAATCTTGATTCCAGACTTGCTAGAAACATTGTTACTCTTCTAATGGAAACTGCTCGAAGGTATGGTACTACTATAGTTATGAGTACTCATGATCTTTCTCTGGTTAGACCAGGTTTTCGATTAATCAAACTAGAAGATGGTGTAATCATTGATGATGTTAGAGTAACTAAAGACAAACTCAAAGGTATTATTGAAGATTATCTAGATATAGAAATCGAATAAATATGAAAACTGCTGAAGATCATTTAACTTTAATATCTGCAACAGATTGAACAATAACATCAGCATTCTTCAATTCTTTTTCATTGCATTTTCCTGAAAGAACACCTATAGTTGAAACGTTCCCAGCATTCTTCCCCATTAACATATCTTTGTCATCATCACCAATAACGATTGTTTTGGTGATGTCAACTTCAAGAAGCTTACATGCGTATTGTAGCATATCCGGAGCAGGTTTTGGTTGATATGGAGAATCTACATCAAGTCCAAGAATCATGTCAAAATAATCTTTGATTTTAGCGCTAGTAAGATGTTTTTCAGCTGGTTCTGTGCTGTCTAAAGTGAAAAGAACAATTTTCACATCAGTTTTATCTAACTCTTCCAGTAGTTCTTTTACTCCTTGAAAGGGTTTGATATAATCTGAGAAATCAACTTGGTCATCAACTTGATTGAAGATTTCTGACATTTCCCCAACAGATAAGGCTACCGAATACTTCCTAAGATATTCTCTTGTATGTTTAATATTCTCAACTCTTTGAACATGAATGGGACCTCCTTTTATAATGGTGTTATTTTCAGGATCCACACCCATTAATTCAAGAATTTCATTATATGCTTCACTTGGAAGATCATATTTTTCAACAAGAATTTCAGCTCGTTTTTGCATTACTGGTACATACATTGATATATCTAGCAAAGTCCCATCCTTGTCGAATCCTATCAATTCGATATCCTTGAATTTTCTTCCTCCACATAAAATTGAAACCATATATGTATAACGAAAGTGGAGGATTTAATAATTTTGTGTAATCATACTACTGAATATTTCTTAGGGAAGGTTTTGTTTTTCGTATTCTAGGCTTTCTTTTTATTAGGAATACAATTCCACTTGCGACTATTATTAGACCAACTATAGGTGAAATTATCTTAGCTAGTATATGTGAAGGTGCAATATTTTCTTCAACAACTTCTTTAAGTAATTCACAAAATTCTTCATTTGGAGCGCCTTGAGCACCAACACTAGGTCCTCCACCTGATCCACCAGTTACAACGTTTTTATGAGCATGTACAGAAGTATATTGCAGAATACCTCCAGCATCTAGCACAGAAGAAAAGACATTAGGGTGACTTACGACTTCAGTTCCATTGAGAACATCTCCAGATCTGGCTAAGACAGCTATTCCTGTACAGATTGCTGAAACTACAGCACCATTGAAGTAGGCATATTCAATCAAATCAGTAGCTGCTTGGTAAAGTGAAAGTGATAACCAATGCCCACCACTTGGAACGAAGATACAATCAAAATCAAGAATTTCTTGATCAGTAATTTGCGATGTAATATAGTCAGTTGTTGCAGGATCTAGTGGTCTATTTGTACATGCTGGTACACTAGGAGCTGGACCCGCAGTATAAAACTCCCAACCAAAAGATTCCATTATATCTTTGTTAATATAATAAGACTCTCCAAAACCTGTAGTAACTAGTGATAACACTTTAACATTCCTTTTTGCACTAACGGAAAGTGGAATTACTAGACTAGAAATTAGAATCAGGAATATTAGATATGTAAAAAAATGGTGTTTTACTTGTTTCATTCTTTAACCCGCACTAAAAAGCGTAGTATGAACACTTATAATAGATTCTTAAAAAATTCGAATTCAAAAAAATGAAATTCTGCGTATAGAATTAGCTCAGTTAGAAATTAGTTGGGTAAAACACATTGTTTGAAATTAGCTCAGATTTATGGAGAATACTTTTAGGGAAAGAGAAGTACACCTAGTTTTGGTGGTATTTTGGTAAATAGAAACAGTCTCTTCTTTACTCTGGTTGTTATATCATTATTATGTTCATTTCCATTCACAATAGGTATCAAATCATTGGACGAAGATATGTCATCTCAGCCTTGTTTGAACGTCATAGATCGGTCAACTTGGTATTTATCTCCATTAGAACTTGTATCTAGTGTGAGTAATGCTAGTTCCTATACTAACGACTTATTGGTTGATGATAATGACAATATTCATTGTGTTTGGAAAGATTTTGCTAATTATGATGGAGCGGGAGTAGAAGCAGATATCTTCTATAGAAAATGGTCCAAAACAACATCAACATGGTCGACAACAGAAGTAATCTCAGTTAATTCAAACGATTATTCTGATAATGCAGATATAGCTGTAGATCAATTAGGAAACGTCCATGTAGTCTGGGATGATGCGCATGAGTACTTAACTTCTGGAAGCGATTTAGATGTCTTTTATCGAAAGTGGGATGCTGTTTCCAGTACTTGGTCTTCAGTTGAATTGGTATCATCAGAGAGCTCAGCACATTCCTATGCTCCTTCATTAGAAGTAGATAGTTCAAACAATCTTCATGTTGCTTGGATAGATATGTCAGACATTTTATCTGCAGGTGCAGATAGAGATATTTTCTATAAATGTAAATTTTATGCCAACAATTCTTGGTCAACGCCAACTGTTGTCTCAACAAGTGGATCAGGTGAAAGTTACTATCCAGATATGTTTATTGATATATCAGATGATGTCCATATTGTCTGGCACGATGACTCTGATATTCTTGCAACAGGTACAGATAACGATGTTTTCTACAGAAAATTGGATACAAGCTCTGAAAATTGGCTACCAATAACTCCAATTTCTAGAGATAGTGATTCAAGTTCAGCACTTCCGAAAATTGTTGGTGATGATAATGGAAATTTGTTTATCGTCTGGTATGATTTTTCTGACTACTTAGGGGCTGGAACAGATGCTGATGTGTTTATGAGTAAATGGGTTCCATTTCTGGGTTTATGGACCGAAACCATGGTGGTATCAGAGGGAACAGATTTTCATTCCTATAATCCATCATTTGATGTTGACATATTCGGTGCTGTTCATCTTGCATGGTATCAAGCTGGTGGTTTCGGCGGTTCAGGCTATGATAGAGATATTTACTACAAAACTTGGGATTTTGATTCTGATATCTGGTCTGATTTAAATCTAATATCTAGAGAAAGTACAGATGATAGTTGGACAACAATGCTTGCAACTAATTCTGAAGGTCATGTAATTTTCTGTTGGTATGACACTACAGATAATTTGCTTCCTGGATCAGGAACAGATGCTGATTTATTCTTGAGAAAATTCGTTGGAGCTCCAGAAGCACCTATTCTATCTTCAATAATCCCAAATCCGTCCTCCCCAGGTAATATATCATTGAATTGGGATGAGGTTATAGGAGCAGATGAATATAAAATCTATAATTCTTCATCAGATATAATTGATCTCTCTGGATTAACACCTCTTGCAACAATCACAACTAATAGTTATGTTGATTCGATAGACATACCCGGAACTTATTATTATGCTATTGTTTCTGTAAACGAATGGGGAGATAGCGTTCTCTCAAATGTAGAATCTATTGAAATCCTGTCTCCTGAAGTATCACCCGGATTCTTCGAGTCCCTTAGAATTGGAGAAATTCTTGCTTTAGCTGGGATTATTGGCGGTTTTCAAATAATACTAACAACTGTGATAGTTTTAATACTTAGAACAACTCCACCAAAAAAAACAAGCTCTAGAAAGAAGAAGTAATCTCTTAGGTTCCAACAGATTCATACGTTTCCTAGCAATGCAATTTCAGTGAATTAACAATATTCTTTCGTTTGGTGGATAGAGCCATTCAACTCCTTTATTTGTCACAATAGCATTATCTTCAATATTGAAACGTACTCTCTTTCCCCTCCAATCTGGATTAGGTGTGTAAGTCATAAATTCAAAGGCAAAAAGATTGTTCGCTTTTATTACAAGATGTGCTCGATCTTGTCTAAATCCAGCTATTGAAGGACCTGTAGCTACTTCACTATTACCTGAATTTCCTACACAATGACAATCAATCATAACTTCTGTTTTTCCAGGATATTCTTGATTGG
>JAEOTK010000380.1 GCA_016839875.1 Candidatus Heimdallarchaeota archaeon | reverse complement strand
GACAATTCCTTGCCTTGCTGTTCTATAATAGTAATGATCATGACCTGAGAAAATCAAATCAACATCATATTCTTGAAAAATAGGTTCTAGAACTTTTCTAACTTCAGCAGCATCATCTGCTCTAGATGTACTTCTAACAGAATATGCTGGACGATGGAATGAAGCAATTGTAAAATTAAGTGTGTTGCTGGATAAATCATCGATAATCCACTGTTTTTGTTCAGCTGTAACAGCGAATTCGTCAGCTGCTCCTGAATCCCAGAATTCATCAGTATTGATGAAAATGAAATGAATTCCATTGTGATCAAAGCTGTAATAGCGTTCATTTCCAGGCATTTCTACATTTGCCATATAAGTTGAGAAATTGTACTCTTGAGGACCATAGGAACCATCAGGTAATTTGTAAGTGTAAATCTCGTGATTCCCTACCGTATAATAGAATGTAGTGTTTTTATCAACTGCGAGTGCGATATCTTCATAGTATCTGTCCCAATCATCTTGTTCTCCTCCATTATTGACCATATCTCCGGTATTTATGATAAACTCGAAACTATCATCAGTATTTATGATGTATTCAAGTATCGCTTTTCGATAAATATTTGTGGAATTTTGTTCCCAGTTTCTTGAATCACCAAAAGCAATAAAATGCCAAGTTTCATCATCATCAACTGCTAATATTTTCCATTCATTACCTTGAGTTGTCAATAAGAGTGATGAAAAAACAACGTAAAATAAAAGTAAACTTGATAGTTTTTTTTTCAAATAATAAACTCCTAATGGTATCCGATTAAATGAGAAGTGTTTGTGTAATAAATGTTTTCAAATAGCAATTAGATTTTATTTTTGATACTATTTTTCATAATGATAGCTTTTTTAATCCCCGATTGCAAATAACTATGAATTTTATGTCTGAAGAATCAAATAAGGAAGAAAACGATCAAGAGTTGATTCAGCCTATAGAGGAACCAGAGATAGAAATAATAGAGAATGAAAATACCAAGGTAAGGATTAATGCTCTAATTGAAGATGTTAAATCCACTAAGAAAAATAAAGATAGAGCATTATATATTGATCAATTAAGTGAATTCAAATCTGAATTAAGAGTTCAGAATCTTCTGTGTGATCTTGCAATTAATGACTCCTATGCTATGTGTAGAGCAAAAGCTGTTTCATATTTAGCAGAAGTTATTGATGAAAGCAATGTTAAAAGAGTGGTAGTAGAATCATTAAAAGATAGTTCTCCCAAAGTCCGATTATGGGCAGTTTGGGCACTTCGAACTATAGTGCATGAAAAGGAAATTTTAGAGGGTTTATTAAGTAGATTGAGATATTTGGAAAAATCAAATAGAGTAAAACTATGGCTAATTCGAACTCTAAGTGACCAAATAAAGAATGAAGATGTAATTAGAGTTTTTATCAAAGAATTAGAGTCAAAACCAAATTTGGAAACAAGAAAACTCATTCTCTATTACTTGCTGCAACGACTTGACAACCAAGAAATTTGCTACAAACTAGCCAACTACGTAATGCAAGAAACAAACAAAGAAATTAAGCTAGAAATTGTAAAAAAACTTATTGTTATAGAAAATGATGATATCAAATATTCATTAAACAAACTTTCCAAAATTGAGAAAGACGAGAATATACTCAACTTACTAGAGAATATATAGGCAATGAAAATCACATTCCATTTATTAGTCACCTATTAGTGTCAGTTTTTTTTCGATAAACTTTAAATAATTTCCAATGTATCTCACATTATGGCAAAACTACAAATTTGGTCATCAGGCGTTGGACTTGGAGCAATGCTATTCTACGCTGCAGCTGCAGCAGGCGCTTTTCTAAGTGCTTTCTTCTTCTGGCTTCCAACTTATCGGAATTTGGCAGGAGATCAACTTGAAATCTTTGCATTAATCATGATGATAGTGATGTTCGCGGGAGCAGGCTTTGGAGCAATTGCACTTATATTCTCCTTGTTTGGCATACCTAAAATTATGTGGATATTGTTTGCATTACTCACGTTAGCATGTGTTGTAGCTACAGCTATTGTAATAACAGTAGCTTTTGAAGGAAACTTTGTCTACATTTCATTAGCTTGGTATCAAGCTAGCACCGAAACAATGTTTGACTTCATAGGAGTCTGGCTAGCTGCAGGAGGATCATTACTAGCATTCATACTAGGTCTCTTTTGTCCTGTAAAATACTAATCTAAGATAATTAAAATTTCAGGAGTTTAATTCTCCTCTTTTTTTGTTTTTGAAATTTCTATACTTGAGTCATCAATAGTTGCAATAGTGTTGGTTTCAAAGTAGTTATTATTTCCTCTTAAATATGAAACAATCAGAGTGATTACACACATCCCAACAGCTATTATAAACGCGATTTTGGAGCTTTGTAAAAATAGAGGTTCATATTGTGGATCTGCAACAGCTGTAGTTCCCAAAATAACACCAAAAAGCAAAGTTACAATACCTAAACTGATAGTTTGTCCAACAGTTCTCATTGTACCAACTAATGCTGAAGCTACACCATAGCTTTCTTTTGGAACAGAACTCATAATAGAATTAGCATTTGGGGAAGAAAATAAACCAAAGCCAACTCCACTAAAAGCTAAGCTTACTATTATTAAGCTTAGGTGAGACTCTGAACCTAGAAAAGTTAACAGTATTAATCCTACTAGTCCGAAAACAACTCCGGTAGTTGTAATAATTCTATGCTCTATTCTATCAGATAGAATTCCTCCAATAGGCGATAGAATTGCTTGAAATATGGGTCTTGATAAGAGTATTACTCCAGCTATTGCTGCAGAATATAGTAAGATGTTTTGGAGATATAAGCTAAGAATGAATGTTGTAGAGGTTGTAGCGGTATAGTATGTAAATGCAGATATATTAGCAAATGTGAAAAACCTATTTTTCCGGAATAATCTTAATTGGAGTATAGGATAGTCTATTCTCCACTCCCACCATAAGAAGAATATTAAAGTTATAATTGATGCTCCTATCAATCCATATCCAAGATTTTTGGGAAGAGATCTGAAACCATATAGCAGCATAAAAAGTGTTGCAACATAAACTAAAGATCCCACCCAATCAAACTTCTCTTTTTGTTCATTCTTCCATTCTCCCTTCAATACAAAAGCAACAAGTATTGCAATTGTAAATCCAAAGGGAACAACACTAAAGAAAATACTTCTCCATCCAAAAACATCAGTTATAAATCCCCCTAATGTAGGACCTACTGTTAAACCGAGATATACTGAGCCTATATTAATTCCAAATGCTAAACCTTTCTTTTCAGGTGGAAAAACTGAAGTTAATATGGCTGTTCCTGTTGCAAATACAAGAGCTCCACCTACACCTTGAACGAATCTCATGATAATTATAGTAGAGCTTGAATTCATGAAACCTAAAATTAATGCTGAAGTTGAGAAAATTATTGTCCCAATTAAGTAGATTTTTTTCCTACCAAAGTTGTCTGCTATTTTTCCAAAAGGGATCTGAAGCATTGCAGTTGCTAGTACATATATTGTCATTATCCAACTTAATTCAGCAGTATCTATTGACAAATCTATTGCCATTGAAGGAGCTGCTAAACCGAATGCTGAACCACTAAAAGCAGATATAAATGAAGAGACAGAAATAAGAATCAATGCTATGAATCTTGTTTCCTTCAAAACACTGAAATTAAATCTATTCTTCATGAAATCAACATTCTCATGAGAGAAACTTAAGTTTAAAATCTTTGTGATAAACAAAAAAGAATTAGAGATTGAGTTGAGATATTTTCTCTTTTGTTGGTATTCCCTTGCTATCCCAACCTCTCAACTCATAATACTCTTGTTTTGCTTTTTCCAGAGATTCGCGTTTGATATATTGACCCTTAGCTGATCCTTCAGGCATTTCTTCATCATAGAATCTCTTGGGTAAAACATCATCATTTGAAGTAATACCTTCTCGTGTGCTGAACAATCGTGTAGTATTCCAAATTCTTTCTCCAGCTAATAGATAGCTCTCAGAAGTGTAGTTGAATCCTGTTGCAGAATTCAGCATCTCCACCATTTCTGGAACATCAAAGGGTAAGAAATCACATAGAACTAATGAAAAACATGCAGCTCTTTCATCTTGAGATTCTTTTACAAATTTAGGAACTCCTTCAAAACTGAATCTTTCGAGATCTCCTCTTAACTCTGCTCCAGGAGTCCAGCATCTTTGATGGCATGCTCCTCTATCTGATGTTGAATAAGCTAAAGCCATTCCAAATGAACCTCTAGGTTCTACACCTGCAAGTTCGTTTCCTTTAACCTGTATCGCAAAAGCATTTGAGTTCTGACCAATTTTCTCAGCAGCAACTTTAGTTCCTCTTGAGAGTAGTTCTCCGAGTCCTTTCTTTTTCGCAATCAATTCTATCAACTGAAGCACAGCATCATCATTTCCGAAAGTAAGGTTAGGAATTTCATCTTGTTGTAGATATCCTTTTTCAACGCATTCCATTGCAAAACTAATTGTTGCACCAGCGGTAATTGTATCTATTCCTAAATCATCACAAATTAAACTTGCTTTAGCCACAGATCCTAGATCATTCAATCCACAATTAGAACCAAGAAGAGCTGTAGTTTCATATTCAGGACCGTCTACGTCAAGTCCTGCATATTTTCCTTTTTCCCATTTGTTTGCTTTTCCACATGCAATTAGACATCCATAACAAGCACGATGAGCATAGGTGTTTTCTTCAATCATTTTTTCTCCTGATATCTTTTCAGCATCTTCGAAGTATCCACTTTGGTAATTTCTTGTTGGTAGAAATCCTCCTTCATTTGACATGTTTACCCACATCATTGTTCCAATTGCATGACGATTTTGAACACCTGGGTTTTTTTGAACTTTATCTCTAAATACTCTTGTTAAGTCTTTGAAGTCATCACCAACAGAAT
>JAEOTK010000379.1 GCA_016839875.1 Candidatus Heimdallarchaeota archaeon | reverse complement strand
TCTCCTTCTGCATGTGCAATCATATAGTTAATTGATGCTGCTCTTTTTGCTTTAGACACAGCATATATTGCATCTCTTATTGTCCCTGAATTTAATATTCTTCTTGATACTACTGAAACCAAAGGTACACCAGGGGAGACTTTGTCTCTATTAGATAATAGCGCATTAATGCATACACCCAATCCATGTGAATTAAGTCCTTTATGACCTACAGTTCCAGCTTCAACATGTGTCACAATATTTGGTTTCTTTTCATTCTGTTTTATCTTAAGAAGTACACAAGTTTCTTTGAATTTACTTCTGAAATCCCAATTTTGACCTAATATCATTACATTTGTCGACTTTGCATCAGGCGTAACTGCGAAAGAAGTGCATTCAGAATAAGATTGCCCAGATAAGGGAGTTATAGCAAATTCATATCTCGCATTAAGTGCAACTATTTCTTCTACTGATCTTCCTGCTCCAGCTGCTATACCCTCTATTTCTTCCATTATGTCTTCATCATAATCTCTGATAATTGGTATCCAATTTGACGCATCTTCCTTTACTTTTTCCCAATCAATTTTAGCAAATCTTTTGAATTGAATTTGATAAGTCTCAATATTTTTTAAAATTAAGTCCTTAGCTTGAGTTCCATATTGAAATCCAATGTCTGATGGAGAACCTTCAACCGAAATAATTCTTGTAGATAATTTCATGGAAAACTGTCTTCCCTATATACTATACACTTAAAGTTATGGAAATAGTACATCATACGTTAATCTATTGGTTTCAATTAATGTATCTAAATTTAAAAGCATGATTAATATCAGCTGT
Organism: Candidatus Heimdallarchaeota archaeon; assembly: GCA_016839875.1. The sequence goes on along the minus strand of JAEOTK010000379.1, from coordinate 2,527 downwards.
AATATTGCATGGTGAAGATATTTGAGTGGCCGTATGAGTGGACGTCAAAAAAAGAGAAAAAGAGAGGCACCTATGCCCGCTGCTAGTGCTGGTCTTTTACGTTTCTTTGAAGAAGAAACCTCTGGTATAAAATTAAGACCAGAAATCGTCATCATTTTAGCAATAGCATTAATCGCAATAAGTTTGATAGCTCAGTCTGCATTCAAGTAAATATTCATTCTAATTGAAATGTGGTAACGTCTTCTGTGCTAATGGTGGCAGAGTTCTACTTTTTATTCCCAATCTCTTCCTAAGATGATTTGCAAATATATCAGTAAAACCTGTGAAATTATAAACAGTCTTGGCTTTACTATCTTTTACGAATTTAAAAAGTTGATTAAAATCCGCATGACTACTCAAAGGAAATGCTGCAGTTTTCCTTGAGTTCATTCTAATTGCCCACCCAGTCACGATGGCTCTCACAAATTTTTCTGAATATATTTCTTTAGATCTCGACGTTATATAGACTGAAGATTTCCTATCTATTTGTGAGCTTATCTCATCATATTCAAGATCTATATTACTTTCTGAGTAAATCTTGTTAACCTTTGAGATTCTATCATTTGTTAGAACATTCAAATTAGTATAAACATTAAATATTTTCACAAGTTCCTGTGCTTTTCCAGCAGTATATGATCTAAATACTGGCGTTAACCCTTTTTTAATTTCATTTAGAGTCCATTGAACAATATTTGAATAGATACTTTCTCTATCTGGAAAGATGTACGATGGTTCACCATATGTTGCTTCCATAACAAGAACATCGCACTCTACATTTTCTGCTCTCCTTGTTGTGAGAGTATCCAGACAATTAATATCACCTGTGTATAGAATCGAAGTATCTGGTAATGTTATCAGGAATTGTGTTGAGCCTAACATATGTCCTGCATTCAAAGCTGTGACTTTGATATTTCCAATCTCTATAGTCTGATTAAATTTAATATCATTAAAGTTGACTACTGATTTCCCATGGATACTCTCAAATATCTTTCTTGTTTCGTGTGTAGAATATTTTTGTACTTTACTTTTCAATCCAATAAAATGGTCGGCATGAGCATGAGAGATGAAAATAGTGGAATGTTTTGCTGGAATGTTTGTTGAATCTGGATCAAAGATCAGTTGATGTTCAGGTGTTCTTACTATGAAACCTTTAGACCAACCAAGCTCGACCATGATGATACAACGCCTTGGATTAATTCTATATATTTTAACCTTTGAATAGGTCCTTCAAGTTTCATAGTTTTTTATTAAGGTATTCATAGTAGGAAACTTAATTTTGTTAGATTTATGCATACTAAGTATAGGGAGCCAGGTACTGGAGCCCTCACCATGATTATTCAAGGGAACATGATAAGAATAGGAAAGAAGCCTATGTTGAGTTACGTTGTCGCATGTGTCACTTTATTTAACTCTGGAAAGAGTGAGCTCATGATTAGAGCACGTGGAAGATCTATTCCAAAAGCTGTTGATACAGTAGAAATGTTAAAACACTCTTTTTTTAAAGGACTATTCGTGAAATCTGTAGAAATTGGATCTGAAGACATCAGAAGTTACAACGGACGGGGAATCAGTATATCAATTATTGAGATAATTATTGCCAAAGAAACAAATATGAAAACAGAAACCTGAGCGATTATCTTCTTGGCAAACATTAAAAGTTAATCACAGTTTTAAGGCTCTAACTACTATTTATTTACGGTACTTTTCAATGAAGGAATCTCTAGCTAAAGATATAATGATTAAGGATCTCTACACGATAAAATCCAGCAGCAAAGTTGGACTTGCAAGATTGAAAATGATGAGACATGGAGTTGGGGGACTACCAGTTGTTAATGACAAAGAAACTTTGTTAGGTATGATTACATTAAGAGATATTGATCTTGCTGGTTTAGATGTATCTAATCTGACTGTTGAGGATCTAATGACTACAAATTTGGTAAAAGGAAATGAGAACACTACATTAAAGCAGATTGTTGAGCTTATGGTGAAAACTGGAGTTCAGAGAATTCCAATAGTTGATAAAAAAGAAAAATTGATAGGTCTTGTAACTCAGACTTCAGTTATCAAACATGCATTAGCCTTCAGTCTATTATAAATCAAACCGAGAGTTTTCGAATGCACAACATAATCGATACAAATTCACTAGTAATTCTTCAAATAATTATGTTATAAATTGAAATCAAGGTACTGTAGAGAAAAGATATGCAATACCTTGATTCACAAATATTAAACCAACAACTATCAAGGCTACTCCACTTATTCTTCTTATTCTATTGACATTGGAACGCACGATTGCAAAATGAGTCAGTGTACCTGCAAGGATTCCAAGTATTGGGACATATGCAGTTGACCCTAACCAGAATGAACCCATAAAGACAAGCGAATCAAAAACAGTGGAGAGGGTCGCACTATATGTTAAGGCAGCTATAAGGGGAATACATGGCCTTAGACCCAACATCATACCTAAAAGAAATGTTGATTTAACTTT
>JAEOTK010000378.1 GCA_016839875.1 Candidatus Heimdallarchaeota archaeon | reverse complement strand
TAATTCCTGTTCTATCTCTTCCTGCATGGCAATGAAGTACAATAGAATAGTTATCTGGACGAGAAAGGATATTGAAGAACCTCTTTATCTGATCTTTATTATGGAATAAGGTATACCAGCAGAATTGTTTGTAAAATGGAAGTATATTAACTCCGTACTCCTCCAATATTTCAGGTGGCATTGAAATATCAATGTGAACCCAGTAATAGCTAAAAGCTTGAATAAAATCATCATTATACGTAGCATGACCGATTTCAACAGCTGATCTCAAATCTACAATACTACTGATTTCCAAATCTTTGAATTCTTCTATCAATTCAGGAGATTGATGAGGGATTGGGGTAGCTGAACGAAAAATCATATTAGGCTTAACATAAGATTGATTATACAGATTTAAATCTCTAAAATTCTCAACTTTACTCTGTATTTTCTCCAGTGTTTCAGCCTTTTCCAATTGATTTTCCTCAATTCATATTATTCATAGTCTATTTTTACTTTTTCTATAATTCTAGTGAAATATGAAATAAGAGAAAAAAGTGGATGGAATTCACTCTTCTCTAGAAGCTGGTGTAGTTACTGTAGTTTTTTCACCCTCAGGAAGACCGTCTTGCATCCAGTCAGGAGGAGACCATTCACCTGTATCCAGTAAATCGTGCCATTGTTCATCATTCAATCTATCAATCATAGGATACTGGAATTCATAGTAAGAAAAAGTTCCTCCTCTTGTCAAGCGTAATTTTCCGTTATGGTCTTGAACTACTACATAAATTACATAAGGATCTCCTGTTCCAACTTCCAGAACATTACCAGAATTAGGATCTGTATGAACATCAGCGATTATTGCCATTCTATCATCAGTTTCACTTACCCAAGGATCAGCTTCAGGATCATTGAATGTAGCACATTCCGCTATTTGTCCACCAATATAATTAATATAACTTATATCAGTCTCATTCAAAGGTTCATTTTCCAGCTCTTTTATGCTTAAAGTCGTTAATCTATCGAATGTCTCCGCAAGGTAAGCTAATTTATCATCAAACCTATCTAGAAGCAAACCTCTACTGTTTAGTCCATAACTCATTAATCTGACTAAACTAGCTAATCTCGAGTATACTTCTGGATAGGGTTCAACATATCCGTCACGTATTTGAGGCATACTGGATCGGTAGGAGTAAGACTGTTTAGCATAAAGTATTGTATCATGTCTTAGTTCTGCCCATGAACCATGAGTAGTCATTAGAGCTTTAGTAGTCCAAGCATCACTTAGCATAAAGCCAGGATAGCCTTCCATTGCAGGTCTTAGAAGAGGAAAAAGACTATAGAGCCATAACCAATATAGATTCTGAGTCCAATCAAATTCAGTTAAGTTTCCAAATTCAGTCCTTAACTTCAGTATCTGATCATTGTAATCTGCATATGTTTCATTTTCAGATTGGAGAAGTGATTCTGCTAGAGGACTCCCGAAAACTGAAAAAACATCTAATCCCTTTGGGACATTCCTTCCGTTTACCTTTGTATGCACAAGTTCTTGAAAAATATAAGAGTCAGGTATGAAACGTTGACCCATTAATCGAAAGCCTTGTGTAACATCTTCATGTTCTTCTGTATCAAAAATAAACATAGAATTAATCTTAGGTTTTCTATAGAGTTTTGCTTCATCGATAAACGAAGTAATCGTAAATTCATCAGCTAAAGCATCTCCTTGAGGAGCACCCTCATCTTGCCAAATCTGATAATACTCTAAAGCAGTTAGGTCATCACTTGCACCAACATAGAATACAGTTGGTTCGTAAATCTTATCCCAATAATCCCATACAGTTTCAGTCTCAATAGTTGAATTAAAACTCGATATAAGAAGTAAAGCCATTCTTGTTTGCTCTATTCCCATAGCTAGTCCTCCAGATGGACTTTGTAGCAAGAATCCAATTCTTCCAGCATACATCATTGCTTTGAAATAGTCACCTAGTAAATCATTTCGAGTATAATGCCCCCTTACCTTATACTGTGTATAATCTTCTTCATATCCGAAAATCGCGGAATAATCAGGCACTTCTGCTTCAATTTTAGCTAGTTCTGTGTTAGCTAATACTCCAACTTCAACAGGTATAGTGTTTGTACTGTTTAATAGATAGAGCATCACTGACAAATAAGCTATATTCTTGTTGAGTGCATCAGACACAATAGGTGAGGTTACTGTTGAATTTAAGCTGATTTGTGCATCTCTTAAAGTTAAGAGCATTGTCTCAAAGTCTTTGTAAAATTGCTCTCCTTCTAGAATCCTTAGAGTTATATCATATAGTACATGATAAGCATGCAAACAAAGATCAGTTGTGATGAATTTTGGTACTTCTCTTGATTCATCAGTATATAACTCGTAGATGTCTTCATATCCTTCATCTACAAGAGCAAAGCCATATTGACCAAGTAACTGCTTGACTTCATCTGTTATTGTTAATCCTTGTAAGTCTACATTTGCTAAATTATATTTAATTGCAGTAGGATTTATTGAAGGAGTATATTCAAGAGATAATGGAGAGTATGTTCCAAACGATGTTTGAACAGGTTCGGTCATGGAAAAAGTGGCAGCTGTTCCAGTAATTAAAGATCCGGTTTCCCAAGGATTTCGAGGTTGAGGTTTTAAAACAATGACTAATGATGTAGTTAAACCAACTACAACTACTAGTGCTATACTACTTATGAGAATTTTATTAGAGATAACTTTCATTTATATGACCTAGTCACTTCTAATATACTAATTATGTAAATCGTATTAATTATTCTTGTGTTTAAAAGGACACAAAAAAATGGAAAAAGAGGAAAGATTTACTTCTTTCTATTTTTCATTTTCTTAAGAATTACTGGCATTACTGCAAGGAAAATGATAGCCATACCAATTACAGTAAATGGAATACTTGTTGATTCGGGTGGTCTGGCAGAAGGATCTACATGTCTAGAATAGGTCTCTAAAACCGCAGCTGTTACGTTGAGTAAACCATAACCAAAGTAGATGTCTTTTCCTGGATCTCCTAGATCTAGCGCTGTTGTATGAAGTATGTCTCTTATTTCAGCTACAGATATAGAATGATTTAGTGATCTCATTAAAGCTATAGCTCCAGCAACCTGAGGAGCTGCAAAGGAGGTTCCCCAACCCCAGCCATAATAGCTGCTATAAAT